>NZ_CM001977.1:1807036-1839846 GCF_000406165.1 Dickeya zeae NCPPB 2538
CTGGAGCTTTTTTCTTTAGCTACTTTTTTGTTTGCTTTTTAGCTGCCTGAGCTTTCTGGGCCGCTTTTTTCTTCTCAACTTTTTTCACCGGTTTTTTCGCGGTATCCGCTTTAGCCGGAGCGGCAGCAGTTGCCGGGGCGTTAGCCGGAGCAGCAGTGGTGCCAGCTGCGAAGGCTACAGAGGACAGACCCAGAGCCGCACCTGCGATCAACACTAAAAATTTCTTCATCGTAAATTCCTCATTATCCCGTTCACATTTCAAGCCCCAGGGTGGGCCGATGACTGAAGCATAAGATAAGCTACGCTAACGATCTGTGAGTGTTTGGTTTCCGCGTGTAACGGATTGTACAAGGTTCGCAGACGAAGAATTTGACGCGGGTTTGGTGGTGACAATCGGCCAGCGGAACAGGAAACGAGCGCCCCCCAACGGGCTGCTGTCGACTTCAATGGTGCCGTTGTAAGCACGCACGATGGCATGAACAATGGCCAGCCCCAGACCGCAACCGCCGCTGCTGTTTTCGATGCCCGCCTCCAGACGGATGAAGGGTTCGAAAATGTGCTCACGGTCTTGCGGCGCAATACCTGGCCCGTCATCTTCCACCTGCAGACACGCGGTTTGCTGATCGAGTGTCAACCCGACTCGCAGGCGTTGCTGGCAGAAACGTAACCCATTATTGACCAGATTATTCAGTACCCGCTCCATCAGGCGCAGGTCGACATAGCCGAAATGGTTACCGCTTGCCACATCCAGTTCAATCAGCTTGTCATCGTGCACCAGTCGAAAATCCTCAACCCGTTTTTGCAGCCATTGCGACAGGTCTATCTCTTCGAGATGCAGCGTCACCTGCGGCCGGTCAAGACGGGCGTAGGTCAGCAGTTCGTCGATGAGCGCTTCCAGTTGGCCGACATCCCGGTTGATGGCTTCCTGCTCGTCATCGGTCAGGTTGTCGCTCATCGCCAGCCGATAACGTAACCGGACCAGCGGGGTGCGCAGCTCATGGGCAATATTGTCGATGAGCTGTTTTTTACTGGTAATCAATTGGTTGAGATTATCGGCCATACGGTTGAATGCCACGCCTAAGCGAAACAGGCTGGAGGTATTATCAAAATGGGTTCGCTCCTCCAGATGTCCGTCGCCCAGTCGCTGCGCCGCACTTTCCAGTCGTAACATCGCTTTCCAGTGTGGGCGCATCCACAAGAACACCGGCAACGCCAGCGACAGGCCGATTAACGCCAGAAACAGTAAGTTGACCAGACGTATTTCATGCAGGAAGAACAGGTAGGGGATGGGGCCGACCGCCAGCACATAATGGCTGCGCGGAATACGCTGAATGAAGGTGTACTCGTCGTCCAGCGCGACGATTTCGCCCTGAATCAGCCGTTGTTGCGCCAGCGTGCTGAGCCGATATTTATTAATGGGCTCAATGTGTAACTTGAACGATAGGTTGAGATCCATCTGGTTGATGGTCTTGTGCCACTCTCTGGGGGGGATGGAGCGTAACTCGTTGCGAATCAGGTACAGCGAGCTTTTCATCAGGTCGTCCATCGATTGTCGACCGGCGCGCTCCGCCGTAACTTTGTACACCAACCCGACCAACAGGGTCATCACCAGAAAGCTGGCAAACAGCAGTAGAAAGAACTGAATAAACAGTTTTTTCATGGCGTGAGGGTCTCCCAGGCATTCGGGGCGAACAGGTAGCCTTTGTTGCGGATGGTTTTGATACGCACCGGCTCCAGCGCGTTGTCGTAGAGCTTTTTACGCAGACGGGAAATCGCCACATCGATACTGCGATCCATGCCGTCGTAGCTGACGCCGCGCAACGCCTTGAGCAACGCTTCACGATCCATGATCTGCCCGGCGTGGGTAGCCAATAACCACAGTAAATCGAAGTCCGACGTGGAAAGCGGAATATTTTCATCCGCCAGCGTGACGTCGCGGTTAACCGGGTCGATACACAGCAGGCCGAAATGCAGCGATTTATGCACCTGCACCTGTGCTTTTTCCGGGGTGTTCTTCTCAACGACAGGTTGCGGTGTGGCGGCGTATTGACGGAAATGTAATCTCAGACGTGCCAGCAGAACCGCAGGCGGTGTGGTCTTCAGGATATAGTCATCGGCACCCATCTCCAGCGACAGAATGTGGTTCATGTCGCTGTCGAGCGAGGTGAGCAGCACGATCGGGCCAGTGTATTGCGGGCGCAGTTCACGGCAAATCGTCATGCCGTCCTTACCGGGCAACATGATGTCCAGTAGCACCAGGTCGGGTTGTTGTTCTTCGATGAAGGCCAGTGCGTTATCACCACGAGGCTCAATGCGCACATCAATATCATGTTTGCCCAGATAGGCTGCAATCAGTTTGCCAACTTCCGGATCATCCTCAACAAAAACAACTTTATACATGACATTCTACTCACAACAGTACGCGTATTATGGTTCATGCGACAGCATGGAAGCGACGGCGAAAGCGTAGGGTGCGCTGGATCGCATTGCCAGCAGAAAAGCCCCAGCTTTTGCCGTATAGCTCTACAATTGTTAGAGATACTATACCTTATTAATCCTTTTTACGTTGTAATGGTTGATGTGAATGGCGCGACGGCAATGGTCGCTTGGCGGAAAGGAGAGAAGGGATGGAAGAGGCTCACTCTGGGCCTGCGGGCTCCTCTGAAAGGATGTGTATTGATTACACGGCGTACCTGGGTGCGCTGTGCCGCAAGCGCTGGCGTTTTGTTGATGCGTTGTATGGCGTGATGCCTATTTTTGGTATGGTAACCAAATCTTCCATGGCGGCGGGAACAACCGGTGCCACGGGGAAAGATGACCTGCTGGAGCTGGCGATGCAGGTGTTGTCCACTCAGGCCAGCGATGAAACCAATCTTTCTCGGTTGATTACACTGGCGTGCCAACATGGGGTGACGGAACTGGATATCCAGTTACCGTATGCGTTGTCTGGCGAGCAGTTGCAGATAATCGATCGCGCGTGTCGCGGCTACGAACTGGTGTTGAGTCAGCAGTCGGAATGCCTTTCGGTGCATTCCGTTGCGTCAGCCGAATTTTGCTAATCTGTTTTTTAACCTATTTGCTTTTTAACTGATGAGGAAAAACCGGCCTCGCGCAATGCTAAGGCCGGTCGGTTGTCAGGCGTTGAGCGAGTCGTGCTGGGGTTGGGTTTCCGCCAGCGCTTGTTCCAGCGTCGCGTAGAAGCCCAGCCGGTTGGCAATCGGCGTCACATTCGCCCGAGCCAGTGTTTTGAGCGGCTGAAACGGGATATCGGTAAGAATCAACTGTTTTTCTGGCGGTAACAATTCCACAAAATGGCGGAATGCATTAAGGCCGCCCGCATCCAGCACCGAGACCGCATCCCACTGCAGGATGATGGTTGGATAAGGCTCAGCACGTTCCATCAGTTCCGTAAACAAGCGTTCTGCCGCCGCAAAGAATAACGGGCCGTTGATTCGCAGCACCAGCCGCTGGTCTGCCACGGTACCAGGCAGTTCACTCAGTCGGGTCATGCGCGCCACATTCCGCATAAACAGCAAGGAAGCCAGCACAATACCGACCGTAATGGCAATCACCATGTCAAACAGAACGGTTAACCCCATGCACAACAGCAATATCAGGATATCGTCGCGTGGTGCCCGGCGCAGGATATAGACCACTTTGTGCGCCTCGCTCATGTTCCAGGCTACCAGCAGCAGCAACGACGCCATGGCGGAGAGCGGCAGATAAGACAGCCAGGGAGCCAGCACCAGCAAAGACAGCAACACCAGCAACGCGTGGAGCACCGCGGCAACAGGCGAGGTGGCACCGGCACGTACGTTTGCCGCCGAGCGGGCGATCGCCGCCGTCGCGGTAATGCCGCCGAAGAACGGGGCGACCATATTGCCGATACCCTGGCCCAGCAGTTCGCTGCTGGGATGGTGCTTGCGCCCGGTCATTCCATCCAGCACGACAGCGCACAGCAACGATTCAATGGCACCCAGCATCGCCATCGAAAATGCCGCGGGCAGCAGTTCGGACAAGCTTTGCCAGCTCAGCGTCATGGTGTGTCCATCCGGCGCGGGGATGTTCCACGGCAGGACAAACTGCGGCAGGATCGCCGGGATCCCTTGCCCGCGGCTGCCGTCGGCCAACAGGTAGCTAAAACGCGAACCGATGGTGGCGACATCGATATGAAACGATGACAGCACTCCCATCACGGCGGTGCCAGCCAGTAGTGCCGGCAGGTGCCCCGGCAGGCGGACGCCGAGCCGGGGCCAGACTATCAATACCAGCAGTGTCGTGGCACCGATAAGCGTGTCGCCGATGTTGAGCGTGGGCATAGCCAGCGCCAGCGCCGCGACTTTGGCGGCATAGTGCTCTGGCACCGTCGCCATGGTCAGGCCGAAAAAGTCTTTTACCTGCATGGTGGCGATAGTAATGGCGATACCCGACGTGAAGCCGAGCGTGACCGGCAACGGGATGTATTCAATCAGCCGCCCCAGCCGACACAACCCCATCAGCAGTAAAAAGACCCCAGAGAGCAGGGTGGCGACCAGCAGGCCGGAAAGGCCAAACTGTTGCGATACCGGGTTGAGAATGACCACAAACGCGGCTGTTGGCCCCGATACGCTGTAGCGCGAACCGCCGCAGATGGCGATCAGCAATCCAGCAACCGCCGAGGTGTAAAGCCCGTACTGCGGTGGCACGCCGCTGGCGATAGCCAACGCCATTGCCAGTGGGATGGCAATAATACCGACTGTAATGCCGGCGATAACATCATGAGTAAAACGCGCCAGGGTGTACTTTTCTCGCCAACAGGCTTCGATGAGTGCGCTGAACGGTCTGATACCGTTAATTCGGTGTGATTTCATGGAAAGCAAGAACCAAACAATGAAAAACAGGCGGGTCGACAGCGGCCCGTCACGGCCAGGGCGTGTGCCGCCTGCGGTGGTTGCCTGAAAAACGCGAATAAAAAACGCAGCCACCACGGTAGGACACAGTCCAAAGTCGATACCATACGCCTGTTTTTTGGCGAAGATCCAGCGATAAATCAATAGAAAGGGTTTTTTCGGGGAAAACAGAACAGTTGCATGACAACCTGCGCCGGTATCAGGCGATGATACCAGCACAGACGCGCGCGTTTATAGCATGACCGTCATCAGGTACGCCACGAACAGCGCCAGATGGGCGCTACCGTTGAGCACATTGGTGCGACCGGTAGAAAACGAAATCTGGCACAAGATCAGTACCGATAACATCACCACGATGTGGGGCAAGTCGAGGGCGAAATGCAGCGTCCGACCCGTGAGGGTGGCTATCAGCGTCACAGCAGGGACCGTCAGTGAAATGGTCGCCAGCACGGAACCGAAAAACAGGTTCATCGCACGTTGTACCTGATTACGCAGTACGGCGGTAATCGCCCCCAGGCCTTCTGGCGAGAGGATCAGCAGGGCGACCAGAAAACCGGTGAACTGGGACGGGGCGTTCATGGCATCCAACAGACCTTCCAGTTGGGGAGAATCCATCTTGGTAACGGCAATGACGGCCACCAGGTGGACCAGCAGCCAGACGGCATGCCAGGCAGAGCTGTGTGCGGAAGGTTTGCCGTGATGTGGGTCGCCGTCGTCGCCCTCGTCTTCATGCTCATAAACAAACAGGCTTTGATGCGTACGGGTTTGAATCAACAGGAAAACGCCGTACATCATGGCTGAAATCAGCGCGATAATAATGGATTGCGCCACCGAAAAATTGCCTGCTGGTAAGGCGGCCGGGAATACTAACACCAGCACCGCCAACGGAAAGATAGCCATCAGGTACTGTTTGATGCCGCCCAGATTAACGTACTGCGTGGCAAATTTTCGCCCGCCCAGCAACAGGGCGAAACCAACCAAACCGCCGCTGACGATCATGATGATGGAGTAGAGGGTATCGCGCATCAACGTCGGGCCCGCATCACCGGTCGCCATCAGCGCTGAAATCAGGCTGACTTCAAGAATGACGACCGACAGGCTGAGGATAAGCGACCCGTAGGGTTCACCCAGACGATGCGCCAGCACATCCGCATGGCGCACGACGCTAAATGCGCTGGCGAGGATCCCCACCAACGCCAGCAGATTGATGCCGACCATGACGGACAGGCTGCGACTATCACCCCAGAGCATAAGCACCAGCAGCGCCAGCAGGGGGAAGATCAAGGTATATTCGTGATGACGGGTTTTCACCGCGTCAGTGGATGTCGGCATGATCGGGTCTCCTTATGTACCGCTTGAAATCAGATACCGTCTGCAAACAGATATCGTCTGCAAACAGAATGTGGTGAAAGCAACATATCGTGGCAATACAGGTCATCGTGATAATACATGTCGTGAAAACACGGTTTCTTGCAAGCAAGGTGCTCGAAAAACGAAGCGTTCGGGAATCCATGCTGAGGTGGTGTCCGGGCGTTTATCGCTGCCGACACCGCCGAAAAAGTATGACTGATGCAGGCCATCGTCGGCGGTTTTTACCTGCATGTTTTTCAGCCCCACCGACAATGTTGGTGGCAAATTTTTGTCAAAACTTCGCGATAACTCATGAAAAATGAAAGTGAATCGAGGTTTTTGCTGTTTGATATTTATATCACTAATAATAAAGGATTTTATTTATTTTTATTACTCTATTTACAAAAGAATAACGTATTTTATCTATCTATACATAGTTATTTTCAGGATTAATGAAGGATAAGTAAGGCATGATCGCTATTTTTTCATTAATCGACCGGCTGAGGCTTGGGCTGTAAGCCCGGCGTCTGTTCCCGGGGAGATTTCGACGGTGATTTCTGGCACCACGGCACCGCATGCTGGTGTGGTCAGGTGAGATATCACGTAAGGCACGGCCTATTGCGCGTTGCTGCCATCGCATTTTCTTACAGGTCTTAATGACACATCGGCTTTATGATAATTCTGGTAAAGATTAACGATATTTTGCCGTAGAAATAAGCAATACCTGCGTTGATTATAGGGTTGATGATCGGCCAGAATATAATCGAGCAGAATAGGCAAGGCGATGCCGCCGCGCAGTAACATCGTTTTAGTGAGGGCAGTAGGTAGTGTTGACGCGTGATTTTTTGCAGAAAGCGGATTGTAAAACCTCGTTTGGAAAAATTGATGAATCATTGCTGCTAACGCCTCAGCAGCGAGAGGCTTCTCTGGCGTGTACGTTGGCATCCCGCCCCGATCAAAGTCCTGTCTGGGTGTTTGGCTATGGCTCGTTGATGTGGAACCCTGTGTTTGATGCCGAAGAAGTTTGTGTGGCAACGCTTCACGGCTGGCACCGTACCTTTTGTTTGCGTCTTACCGCGGGCCGCGGTACGCACAGTCAGCCCGGCCGGATGTTGGGGCTGAAACCGGGAGGCGAAACGACCGGACTGGCCTATCGGTTGCCTGAAACGACGCTGCGTGACGAGCTGGAACTGCTGTGGAAGCGTGAAATGCTGACCGGCTGTTACCGGCCATTGTGGTGTGAGTTGCGGTGCCAGAACGGCGAGCCGATTACCGCGCTGGTGTTTGTCACCAACCCGGAACATCCGTTGCTGGAAGCGGACACCTGTATTCAGAGCATTGCGCCGTTGATTGCCTGTGCCAGCGGGCCGCTCGGTACCAATGCCCAGTATCTGTTCGCGCTGGAACAGGAGCTAAATCATTACGGCATGGAGGATGAAAGCCTGAGCGCGCTGGCGCAGCGGGTCCGTGAGCTGCAACAAAACCTCTCCATCGGCCCGGCTCAGGAAGCCCCGTGCTGATTGATATTGGGTTGATTGGCAGTTGACTGATTGACGGGGTTCTGGCGACAGGTTGACGGGGTTAGCCAGTAGGGTAAGCATACACTGAGGCGGCGGTTGTCTATACCGGTCTGGCGGCAGTGATGATACCATGCTGGCAACGTGTCACGACCGGGATTGTCAGACCGGTAACAAGGCCACCGTCAATGAGTTCATTTTATCAACAGATATGGGGAACTGCGGCGCGTCCCGGCAAGGTGCTGGGTGGTTTCCTTTCACTATGCCTGACGCTCCTGGGCCTGTTATTTTTTACCTTCCTGTTAACCCATTTGGCATCGGTCGATCAAGTGTTGCCCGTCACGGGAGAGCATGCCAGTGATGCCACTGATAGCCAGGTGCGCCAGCAACTGGGGCTCGACAAGCCATTGTGGCTGCAATTCTGGGATTACCTTTACGCGCTGATGCAGGGCGATTTCGGCGTATCGCGTACCACCTCACAACCGGTGCTGGACGATTTACTGCGTACCTTTCCCGCGACCTTTGAACTGGCGACCTGCGCTATCGTGCTCGGGTTTGGCGGGGGGATCACGCTGGCACTGTTATCGGCGCTGAAACCCGGCGGCGTGCTGGACTATCTGGTGCGCGGGGTGACGTTGCTGGGTTATTCCGTACCAGTATTCTGGATTGGGTTACTGAGCCTGCTGCTGTTTTACTCGGTGTTGCACTGGTCTGCTGGCCCCGGACGAGTCGATGACATTTATCAGTATTCGGCAGAATTACCGACCGGATTTGTGCTGTTTGGCAACTGGAATAACGATCTCATGATGCTTCGCAATGCGCTGGCGCACCTGTGGCTGCCTGCCTGCGTACTGGGGTTTGTATCAATGGCCAGCATCGCGCGGATGTTGCGCACAGCGCTGCTGGAAGAGAGTGGCAAAGAATACGTCACGCTGGCCCGTGCGATGGGGGCCAGTCAGTGGCGGATCCTGCTTTTCCATATCCTGCCCAATATTCAGACGGTCATGGTGACGGTATTGATGCTGTCTTACGCCAGCTTGCTGGAAGGGGCGATTCTGGTAGAAACGGTATTCTCCTGGCCCGGCGTAGGGCGCTACCTGACGACGGCGCTGTTTGCCGCCGACATTCCGGCGGTACTGGGGGCGACGCTGTTGATTGGGGTCTGTTTCATCCTGCTCAATGCACTGGCGGATGCGCTGATCTTTTTGCTGGACCCCCGCACACGATGAGGTGGACATTCCTGTTCCCGGTTAACCGCCAGCCAGCGCGCCGTCGCGTTGTGCTCAACAGTATCAATGTGTGTTTTTTTATGCTGACGTTGCTCACGCTGGTGGCGCTTTTCGCCCCCTGGCTGGCACCGTTTGATCCCTATACCCACAATGTCATACAGCGCTTGCAACCGCCGGGCCCGGCACATTGGCTGGGGACCGACGGTTTTGGTCGTGACCTGTTATCACGGGTGATTTACGGTACCCGTCCCGTATTGATAATGGTGGCGCTAATTCTCATCATCACGATTCCTGTCGGGCTGCTCGTGGGGGTGGGCGCAGGGTATCTGGGCGGTTGGATAGATCGGGTGTTGATGCGATTAACCGATATCATGCTGGCACTGCCGGGGCTGGTGATTGCGCTGTCGCTGGTCGCGGTGCTGGGGCCGGGATTGTTGCATGGCGCGCTGGCGTTGGCGTTAAGCGCCTGGCCGCAGTTTGCCCGACAGGCGCGCGCCGAAACGATGGCGCTGCGTAACAGTGAGTTTCTGGTGGCGGCTCGTATGCAAGGCATTAACGGATGGCGACTGATGTACGGCCACGTGCTGCCGTTGTGTCTGCCCGGTGCGCTGGCCCGTGCGGCGATGACGCCAGGCAATATGATTTTGGCCGCGGCTGGCCTGGGTTTTTTGGGGCTGGGGGCACCGCCGCCGATGGCGGAATGGGGCGCGATGGTAGCGGAGGGCAGTAATGTGATGCTGGAACAGTGGTGGGTTGCCACGATGCCGGGGTTAGCGATTTTCCTTACCAGCCTGACCTTCAATTTACTGGGCAACGCACTGCGCGACAGACTGGACCCTCGTTATGGCAAACACTGACTCCTGCTTGCTGGAGGTTGAAAACCTGTCGATCTGGCGTCGTAACGGCCAGCCGAACGTGCTGGTGCATCCGTTGTCATTCAGTATGCAGCGAGAACGGGTGGCGCTGGTGGGCGAGTCTGGCGCGGGAAAATCGCTATTAGCCTGGGCGCTGATGGGGTTGCTGCCGTATGAATGTCAGATGCGGGCGGAGCGGCTTGAGCTGGCCGGGCAGGATCTGTTGCGATTTAGTTCGACGCAGTGGCGGCAATGGCGTGGCAGACGTGTGGCGATGGTGATGCAGGAGCCAAAACAGGCATTAAATCCGATGCGCACGATAGGCTGGCAAATGGAGGAGCCGCTACGGCTGCATACCCGCTTGCCGCGCCAGGAAAGACAAGAGCGCGTGCTGGAGAGCCTTAACGCTGTTGGCCTGGCGGAGTCCGGTGGGGTGTTGGCTTGTTATCCTCACCAGATTTCCGGCGGGATGGCACAGCGGGTAATGTTGGCCATGGCGATGATTACCCAGCCGGATCTGTTGATTATCGACGAACGCACCTTTGCGCTGGATAGAGAAACCCGGGTGCAGGTGCTGTCGTTACTCGACCACCTGCTCACCGAGCATCACATGGGGCTACTGTTGATTAGCCATGATTTACCGCTGGTTGTTCACCACTGTTCTCACATACTGGTGATGCGCCAGGGCCATTTGGTGGATACGCTGGCCGCCTCGCAGCTACCGAATGCGACACACCCCTACACCCGGATGCTCTGGCATTCCCAGCCGGGTAAACACACGCACGGGCAGATATTGCCGATGATGCCGGACGAACCAGAAGGAACGGCCTGATGCACGAACCGATGGCCGTGGTAGTCGAACACGTGAGCGTAGCGCACTGGCAGGGGTATCAGCGCCATGACGTTGTGCATAACGCCAGTTTCACGGTGCTGCAGGGCGAGTGTTTCGGGTTGGCCGGGCCATCCGGCAGCGGCAAGTCTTCGCTATTGTGGGCGCTGGCCGGGCTGAATCCCCACAGGTCGGGAACGATGACATTGCTTGGGCAGCCGATACATCCCGGTCAGTCATTTGGGCCGGAATTGCGGCGACAGGTACAGATGGTCTTCCAGGATCCCTACGCGTCGTTGCATCCACGTCATACTCTGCGTAAAACCCTGAGCGATCCATTGCGGCTGATGGGCCTTGTCGATGTTGATGAGCGACTGGCGCAAGGGATGGGGCAACTGGGTCTGCACTGCTATCTGCTGGATAATTACCCGCATCAGTTGTCTGGTGGACAGCGCCAACTGATGGCGTTATTGCGAACGCTACTGATGCAACCGCGCCTGCTGCTGCTCGATGATGCCACCTCAGCGCTGGACATGCTCGGGCAGGCGCGGGTGTTCAATGTACTCACGCGCCTGCGGGAGAGCGGAGACCTGACCATGATCCTGGTCAGTAATGATCGCAATGTGATGGAACATATGTGCGAACGCGTGTTGTGGATGCAGGACGGCAGGCTACAATCCCACTGAACACAACCCCATTTAACACAATCTCACTGACCATCATCCTTCTGACCACATGGATGCCGCGATACCGAGGACGAAACGATGAAGGCATGGTTTGCCGTTTTACTGACGCTGATATTCAGCCTGCCAGCGAGAGCATTGACACCGGACGATACGCTGGTCGTCGCGATTTCCCTGAACAGTATTATCAGTTTTGATCCCGCGGAAAGTTTTGAAACCGTCAGCAGCAGCTGTCTTACCTCACTGTATCAAGGGCTGGTTACCAGCAGTCGTGATAATCCCACCCAACTGAAACCGGCGTTAGCGCTCGACTGGCATCCCGGCCCGGACGGGCGAAGCCTGACGTTTACCCTGGACCCCGGTGCAGTATTCGCTTCCGGTAACCCGGTACAGGCTGATGATGTGATTTACTCACTGACCCGGGCGGTAAAGCTGAATAAAACACCGGCGTTTATTCTTAATGAACTGGGGTGGGAACCGGGCAACATCGAGGCGCAATTTCGCAAAATCGACGATCAGCACCTGGAAATACGCTGGACCCGTAATATTGGCGGCGAACTGGTGTTACGGCTGTTGTCGGCCAGTGTCGCGCTGATTGTCGACAGTAAAGTGGTGGAAAAACACAGTGAAAACGGTGATTTTGGCAACAAGTGGCTAAAGACGCATTCGGCAGGCAGTGGCAGTTATCACATTCGACACTATTTGCCGCAGCAGGCTTTGTTGCTGGAGAGTAACCCCTACGCCCGTCGTCCGCCGATATTACCGCGGGTGATTTTGAAAGACGTGGCCGACCCGAGTGTGCGACGCCTGTTGCTGCTACAAGGCGATGCGGATGTGGCTTACGATCTGGGGGCGGATCAATTCAGTGCTCTGGAGCGTCACCCCGACGTGACGGTGCAAATGACATCAGGCACCAAAATCTACTATCTGGGCTTTAATACGCGCAGCAAGACGGCATCGTTTCTCGGGCAACCCGCGTTTTGGCAGGCGGCACGCTGGCTGGTTGACTACCAGAGCATTGCGCAGCAGTTGTTGAAAAAGCAGTTTCAGGTGCATCAAAATTTTTTGCCTCAGGGGTTTGATGGTGCGCTGGAGGAAGAACCGTTTCGGCTGGATGTGGCGAAAGCGCGCCAGATATTGCGCGATGCCGGGATAGCGGCGGGTAGCCGGTTTACCTTGCTGGTGGCGAATCAACCGCCGTATGTGGAGGTGGCGCAGGCGTTGCAGGACAGTTTCGCCCGCGCCGATATTCGTATTGATCTACAGATGGTAGCAGAAAGCGAACTGTGGACGCGTATGCGTAGTGGTCGCTTTGAGGCGGTATTTACCTACTGGGGGCCAGACTATGTTGACCCCAACAGTAATGCCAGCGCGTTCGCGCTTAGCCAGCCCGGTACGTTGGCCGGGCGGTTGGGATGGCCGGCCCCGGAACTTAGCCAGATGACCCGCGCGGCGGCGGCGCAGTGCGATCCGCAGGCGCGGCGTGATACTTACCAGCAATTGCAACGGGCGGTCAGGGATGACTCGCCGTTCGTGCTCATATTGCAGGGACGGCGACTGGTCGCGATACGCAATACGCTGGTGAATGCTCGCCAGAGCGTGACCAATTCCATGCTCTATTTTGATGAAATCAGCAAGGCGAAGGCGGTGCCATCAAAATGATGATGGCGGTGCCGCCGCGTCTTCATCCACCGTTATTTTTTATCTGCCGTCAGGTTCTCAATCAGCATGTTGGTACCGACCGCGCCGGTAATACACAGCGCCATGGGCGCAAAGAAATCATCACTGACATGAGTCAGCTCCATAATCAGCACCAGACTGGTGATCGGCATTTTCATCGATGTCGCCAGAAACGCGGCGGCACCAATGACGGCATAGGCACCCGGCTGATTATCCGGGAAGAACCACGACCAGATACCGCCCAACGCCACCGCCAGTAACGCGCCGTTCGCCAGACCCGGTGTCAGCAGGCCGCCTTGCGCACCAGCGCGTAAACTGCTCCATTGTACCAACACCTTGCACCCTAATAGCAGTAACGCCATCGATACCGACAGCTGGCTGGTGAAGCTCAGTTCCGCCGGTCCTTTACCGTTGCCAGCCAGTTGCGGCAGCATGATCACCAGGACCCCCAGCAACGCGAAGTTGAGCAGGTTAGTGATAATCAGCCAGGCGTCTCGCGGCGAATGCTGCCGGGCATGGCGGGTGAGGCGGGTAAACCCATAGGCGGCAACCCCGAATATCGGCCCACAGATCAGCGCCCAGACAGTCAGGTCGCTGGATACCGTCAGCGGCATTGTCAGGTGGTATTGGTATTCATCACCCAACGCGACACGGGCTATCAAGGCAGCAGTCGCACAGGTGAAAAAGGCGGCCAGACAGGTTTTGAGCTGAACGCGTGCCAGCAGAACTTCCACAACAAACAGCGCACCGCTTAACGGAACGTTATACACCGCCGCCAGGCCACCTCCGGCACCACAGGCAATCAGCAACCGGGTGTCTTCCGGGGTCATGCGTAATGCCCGCGAGAGATGGGTGGCGGCCAACGCACCCAGCTCACGCGGTGCTACTTCCCGGCCCAGCGGTGAGCCGAGCGCTACGGTCACAATTTGTAGTAAGGCATGGATGATGGTTTCTTTTATCGGCATGTCAGGATTATCGGCCTGTAATGCCGCGTTGATGTTGACCAACCGACGACCATAACGGTAGAGCGCATACCAGCCGAACCCGGCCACCAGCCCGCCTGCCAGCAAGGCAAGAAACCGGCGGGTGGGTTCTGCCGCACTGACTCCCTGTAAAAAACTCTCCTTGCTGATGATATGGTCCACACTGTAACCATAGGCCAGGTGTTGAATGGTGTGGAGCAACAGCGCCAATAACATACCGCCAAGACCAGACAGAATGCCGGTTAGCAGCAGTGCGATGGCAAAACGAAAACGCGGGGACAGGTTCCCGGACACTTTCTCGGACATTATTTCGGACATACTCACTCACATCAGCTGTGGAAAACTGCATTGCCGCATCATTATCACCGCACATTGTACGGACTATAATTGTACGGACTATACCTCAACGGGAGGTCTCTTGGCTGCAATGCGGCGGCAGGAGCGCTGGTATCATGGTCAATGTTAAACCACCGCCAGCCTATCAACGTATTAGCGGCGTCGACTGGCGACATATCTTTGTTGTGGGCGATCTACACGGTTGTTATCCGCTGTTGATGGCGGCACTGGATCAGGCCGGGTTTGATACCGGTTGCGATCTGCTGGTGTCCGTCGGCGATGTTATCGATCGCGGCCCTCAAAGTCTGGCCTGTCTTGATTTGTTGCAACAGCCGTGGTGTCGCGCCGTGCGGGGTAATCATGAGCAGATGGCGTTGGATGCGTTAAACGATGCCGGGCGTATTGCGTTGTGGCGGGCCAATGGCGGCGACTGGTTTTTCAGGCTCGAGGAACAACAACAGGAGCTGGCTCGTCACGGGTTGTTACAGGCGGCGCAATGGCCTTATGTCATCGACATCGAAACCACAACCCAGCGTACGGTGGTGGCGCATGCCGATTATCCGGCCGACGCCTACCAGTTTGATCAGCCGCTGCCCTGGGCGCAGGTGTTATGGAATCGGCAACGACTCCGCCAGGCGATGGCAGGGATCGGCAAGCCTATTGTCGGCGCAGACGCTTTTCTGTTTGGTCACACGCCGTTGCGAACGCCGCTGACGTTCGGGAATATCCACTATATCGATACCGGTGCGGTATTTGGCGGTGAGCTGACGCTGTATTGTGTTCAACGAGACGGGAAAGCCTGTGACGGGAAATAACCATATACCTATGGTGATGACCATCGACGGAAAGTAAAGATGAATCGATATTCTGGAGAATAAAAATAACCATTTTTTCGGCGTTATCCGAATAATCGTTCTATGCTTACTACTTCGCATTTTATTCGAGACGCCATGCGAGTGATGTTAATCATCAATAAAAATCGTTCGTCCCCCATGTGGTGTCAGGTTGTCGATAAGCTGGCGCGAAGGCGCGCTTTGCAAGGCACTTAGCCGCTGGTTTTGCGGCAGGACACGGTGTGCCGAGAGAGGATTTGGCCACGTGACAGTGCGGGGAATAACGTTTTCTGAGTAAGACATATTTCCTGGGTAAGAAACATTGTCCTGGGGCAAAAACATCATCTTGGGTAAAAACAGATTCTGGGTAAGGAACGTATCGTGAAAAAATATCTCCTCCACGTATTGTGTGCGTCATGTGTTTTATTGGCTGCGACGGCAGACGCGAAAAATACCCGCCTGAGCGATAATGAGATCAAGCAAATTATTATTGAGGAATCTATTGCCAGTTATACGGGGAATTGCGCCTGTCCGTATAATTCAGCCAGTAATGGCAGCCGCTGTGGTGGGCGTAGTGCCTGGAGTCGCAAAGGCGGTGCGGCACCGGCCTGTTATAAAGACGATGTGACAAAAGAGCAGGTGGCGCGCTGGCGTGAGAACAACAAGTCGCGGGCACAGTAACCGTTACGCCTCGATCTCCACGCCTGTTTGGCGTGGGGATTTTCCCGAACAGCACCTGAAAAAACGCCCTGAGGCTATCATCAGGGCGTCGTGTCATCGAGTCAGGAACGGTTGAGCGGCGTTAACGGAATACGTGTAATGCCTGTTCCAGTCGGCGTGCCTGTTGTTTTAACTGATCAGACGCCTGTGCGCAGGCATTGACCTGAGACGCATTCTTCTGGGTTATCTGTTCCAGTTCTTCCACCGCACGGCCGATTTCAGACAGCCCAACCGTTTGTTCTTTGGTCGAATCCGCAATATGCGCAATCAGCTGGCTGACGCTATTTACTCGGGTGACGATGTTCTGCGTACTGTTGCCTGCGTCCCGCACATGGGTGGAACCGGTGCGAACCTGTGCCACACTGGATTCGATCAACTGCTTAATCTCATTGGCTGCACTGGCGCTGCGCTGTGCCAGATTACGCACTTCGCCAGCTACCACGGCAAACCCTTTCCCTTGTTCGCCAGCGCGCGCGGCCTCCACGGCGGCGTTCAGTGCCAGGATATTGGTCTGGAAGGCGATGTTATCGATGATGGAGGTAATACCGGCGATTTTCTCCGAACTGGCGACAATGCTGTCCATGGTTTTTTCCATCTCGCCAATGACCCGACCGCCGCTGATGGCGGCATCACAGGCGGTGGAGGCCTGTTGACTGGCTTCGCTGGTGGTCGTGGTGTTGGTCTGCACTGTGGTATTGATCTCGTTCATGGCAGCGGCGGTTTGCTGCACATTCGCCGCGGTACGTTCGGCGTGGTCACTCATGTCCTCACTGCCGTGGGCCAGCTCGTCGCTGGCGGAACGGATGTTCAGCACCTGCGTGCTGATGTCATCCACCAGCCAGCGAAACATCAACCCCAGTTGTCCGATAGCACGCTGGATGGTGCCAATTTCATCGCCGCGACTACCATAATCGAGAGTGGTGACGTTGCCAGTGGCGATATCCAGTGCCTGTTGTTTGACCATTTCAATCGGTTTGATTAACTGCCACTCCAGTAAGCCGTCCAGCAGTAGCATCATGCCGGTCATAAACGCACTGGTAATATAAAAATCGGAGTCAAAATCGCCATGAAGTGCCCAGGACGCGATGTAGCTTATCAACGTCGTCAACGTGATAATCCCGCGCAAGCGCCAGCGCATTGACATCAGTTTCAGACGTGAAAACACCCCGGTCAGACCGGTGCGAAACAGTACCCCTTTTTGTAATTTCAGGTTCTTACCCTGATCGCTACGCATGGTTTGATACAGTTTTTCCGCCGCGTCCACATCCTGACGGGAAGGTTGGGTACGCACGGACATATATCCGGTCGTGCGTCCCTGGCGCACAATCGGAACGGCGTTGGCACGTACCCAGTAGTGATCGCCGTTTTTGCGGCGGTTCTTGACCAGTGCTGTCCAGGGTTCTTGCTGCTTGAGTGTTTGCCACATGTCGCGAAAGGCTTCGACCGGCATATCCGGGTGACGAACGAAATTATGCGGTTGCCCATCAATTTCATCAGGCTCAAAACCACTGACCTCAATAAACGCATCGTTGGCATAAACAATATGGCTATTCACGTCGGTGACCGACATGAGCGTGGCATCCTTGTCAAAAACATATTCCCTTTGTGTGACTGGCTGGTTGTTGCGCATTTCAGGTCCTCGTGAAAATTATTTTTAGTTTGGACTTCAGGGTCTGTCGCATAGAAAAGTGTATAGCCGCGATGCTTCAGCGTGCAGGTGCGCTGGTTCTATTATCCCGTCTTCCCTGACGTATTCCTGTTCGAAGGGCGTCGTGCGTATCAATGCTGACGCCCCGCTATTTAGTTATTTGAATACCCGTAGCGTAGTCTGTGATTTTTTTACCTATAGTTCGCTTTTTAATGAAAAGCTGACGATATATGCCCCTCTCTGTGTATAAACAGCCAATCGCAAACGTGGTTAACGATTATGTAACCTAACAATAACAGGCATGTACATGAGATCTGATCCGATATCATTTTAAATTTAGCATTTGTCTGGCAAATTTCATTTTTCGCCGGAAATAATGATGCGCTATCGCAAGGTTGTGATGAAAAATAAAGTGGGGTAACGGTTATCAACGGTGTTGAGATAGTAAAAGGTTGTGATAGCAAAAAAAGAAAAACGCTATCATTTCGGTCTGGTCCTGGCGTATTTACGCGTGCTAATCAGCGCTGGCGTAAGTGGTTCAATGGTATGACCGACTGCCGTGTTGTCACGAAGAATTAAGAGATACCGCCACAGGATATGTCTATGATGGCTGGCGCGTCTGACTGCAAGTCAAGGCCAAGTCGACTTATACGGCACAGACGTTATTACTCAGCAAAATTACTCAGCAAATTAGAAGGATCTCACTATGCTGTTCATCTCTCTGCATCATTTCTCGTGTTCATTGTGTTGGCGGTGTAACCGGATAACCCGGCCTCTTCGTTACCTGTTGGCGCTGTTGCTCATGTCGAGTGTTATGTCGGTGCAGGCGGTAACGACGTTCGCTCATCCCGGCCTGCTGCATACTCAGGCGGACTTCGATCGCATCAAAACGCAACTGGCAAATGATGCCGAACCCTGGAAAAGTGGTTGGAATAAACTTATCAGCAATAATCATGCATCTCTGAACTGGAAGGCTAATCCGGTTGAGATTGTCTACCGTGGCGCAAACAGCGAAGGGGCGGAGAATTACGGGCGGTTGTATAACGATGCTGCAGCGGCCTACGCGCTGGCGTTGCGCTGGAAATTGAGCGGTGATAGCGCCTATGCCGACAAAGCGATAGACATTCTGAATGCCTGGTCGTCCGTGTTGAAGGATATTCGTGGCACCAGTGATCGCTATCTGGCCGCCGGGATTTACGGTTATGAGCTGGCGAATGCGGCTGAACTGATGCGTGATTATCCAGGCTGGAAACAGGCTGATTTTAGTCGTTTTAAGGCCATGATGTTGAATGTGTTCTATCCGCTCTGTCACGATTTTCTGGTTCGACATAACAATGCTCGTATCGATCATTATTGGTCGAATTGGGATCTGGCGCAGTTGAACACGGTTCTGGCCATCGGGGTGCTTGCCGATAATCGTGATATTTACAGCGAAGCCATCAATTATTTCAAAACAGGCAGTGGCAATGGCGCCATTAATCATCTGGTCTGGATGCTGTATCCGCAGGTTAACATGGGGCAGATGCAGGAAAGTGGCCGCGATCAGGGCCATGCCACGTTGGCGGTAGGATTGGCGGGATCGCTGGCGCAAATGGCCTGGAATCAGGGCGATGATCTGTTCGGTTACGATGATAACCGGCTGCTGAAAGGCGTAGAGTACGTTGCCGCTTATAATTTGGGTCAGGACGTGCCTTACACCACCTACACGAACAGCGATGTTACCCAAACGGAGATCGCCGCGGGCGGGCGCGGTACGTTGCGACCTATCTGGGAACTGCTTTATAACCACTATGTCGTGCTGAAAAAGCTGGATGCGCCTTATACCAAAGCGTTTGCCGAAAAAGTGCGTGCTGAAGGCGGTGGTGGCAACTACGGGCCGAACAGTGGGGGATACGATCACCTGGGATACGGTACCCTGATGTTCACGCTGGCTCAGTAAATCGGCATGCTTATGAAAACGGCCCGCATACTCTGACAATATCAGCTATGCAGGCCGTTTTTAATCATCTATCTCGTTGTTTAGCATCAACGGGTGTCATGCATTATTGCAGAGGCATAGGATCGTGGATGCTATACATTGACGGTGTCGGTCAGAATGTCTCCCAGTTACCCGTATCGTGGTAGGCTCCGGCGGTGGCGGCTTTGCCAGGAAGCGTTAATGGCGACGGTGTTTTACCGGATGTGCTGATGACTGGCCGTTTTTTTCCGCTGTCCTGGACGGGCGTTGCATGAAGCCGGAACAGCGACACCGCATGGTTAAGGTGGTCGCTTTGCTCTTCCAGCGATACGGCTGCATTAGCGGATTGTTCTACCAGTACCGCGTTCTGCTGTGTGACACGATCCATCTCGCTGACGGCCTGACTGACCTGATCGATGCCACGACTTTGCTCTTCCGATGCGCAAGAGATTTCTCCCATGATATCGGTGACGCGTGAGACGGCTTTTACCAGCTCGCCCATGGTTTCCCCAGCTGACGTTACCAGCACCGAGCCTTCGTGTACCCGATTAACGGAGTCCTCGATGAGCCCTTTGATTTCGTGGGCCGCTTCGGCGCTGCGCTTTGCCAGATTCCGCACTTCACCGGCGACCACGGCAAAGCCGCGACCCTGTTCCCCTGCGCGTGCGGCTTCTACCGCCGCGTTGAGCGCCAGAATATTGGTCTGAAAGGCGATGCTGTCGATAAGCGCGGTAATATCATTTATCTTCTGCGAACTGCCGCTGATTTGTTTCATCGTACTGACCACGTTATCCACCACCTGCAACCCTTTGTGAGCGGTATCAGACGCGTCACGCGCCAGCTGAGAGGCATGACGGGCGTTGTCGGCGTTCTGTTTAACGGTGGCGGTTAACTGCTCCATGCTGGCGGCGGTTTCTACCAGCGATGCTGACTGCTGTTCGGTACGTGAGGACAGGTCGCTATTGCCACCGGCAATTTCACTGGCGCTGCGATAAATTTCATCTGCGCTGGTACGCACTTTCCCGACCGTATCGGTCAGCGACTGTTGCATATGGCGGACACTCTCTGCCAACTGGCCAATTTCATTCTTCGCCTCAATGTGCAGAGACTGTGTCAGGTCACCGGTGGCGATGTGGTGCAGGTGTGTTATTACCCGGAGTAATGGTTGCAACAGGACGCGGCGAATATAGACCCAGGCACTGCTGGTGGCGAAAATCAGGATCAACACACAAACGGCTATCACGATGATACTGTAGTCATAATTTTGGTTGCTATCGGTCACCGCGCTGTCATTCAAGGCATCGTTTTGACGGAAATAGGCATCAAAGGAATTCTGGAAGGCGTCCTGCATTTTTTGTGTCGGCAGTGCCTGAATGGTTTTGACGTCCTGCGTTTTGATCAAATCGACGATTTGCTGTAATACGCGACGCAGTGCCTGATAATGGGTGTCGATGTCTTTCGCCAGTGCGGCGTCCTGTACCGGGAGTAACGGAATTTGAGCGTAGGCGGCGAAATGTTTGTCTGCCTGAGCCAGCGACTGATTGGCGACATCAATCAGCTCGGCCGATTTTCCGGCGCTGGGGATATTGTTGGTTTCCATAATCATCCGCGCGATGGCGCGGTTCATGGTATTGCGTGTCTGGATCAAGGCTATCCAGGATGAATTCAACTCACTGCTCTGTTTACGCAGGGTTTGTGAGACGACGAAGTTATTGCGATCACTCTTCATGGCGCCAAAGAAAAAACCGTAACTGACCAACTGCAATAGACTTAATGCCAGTAGTAATGAAAAAAGTCCGGTGACAATTTTTATATTTCTGAACATGGTTTGCTCTCGGTGATGGAATAATGACGTCGGTAAAAAAGCCATCGGCAAGAAAAAGTGATAACTTTAAAAAAAACGTGATTATCGTCACAGGAAATACTTATGACACAGCTTGTCGTTATTACAGCGGAATAAGCAGGATGATCATCCGGATAATATTATTTTTATAGTTTTTCATTATTCGCACGTTGGCAAATGGGGTTACTGATTATGGCAAGGTCGATAATCGCAAAGTAATGGCAATGGCAAAGTAAATGATGACGAGGTGAATCGACATCAGGCTAAAATATTAGGGCTATTATGTCGGGGCTACATAGCGGCGTTTTGCCCGATACATGGCGCTATCCGCTTTGCGGATCAGTTCATTGGCGTTAAGCGGCGCGTCCTCTTGCAAAATGGCATGCCCTACGCTGGCAGAGAGCGTAATCGTCTGATGGCGAATGGTGACCGGTTTTTCAATCTTCGCTTTCAGTTTCTGGGTGATGCTACGAATTTCGCTGGCCAGATTCTGCTGTTCATGAATAACCATCAGAAATTCATCTCCCGCCAGCCGGCCGATGAAATCGTAAGAGCGGGTATTCTGGCGTAGCAGGCGGGCAAAAGTTTTGATGACCCGATCGCCAAAATCATGCCCAAAATGGTCGTTATAGTGTTTGAAGTTATTGATATCAAAAAATAGCAGGGCCAGCGCTCCACGCCGTTTCTTGCCCGCCAGCCGTTGCAGGTAACTGATGACGGCACGGCGGTTGGGCAGGCCGGTCAGGTGGTCGTGATTGGCTTCAAACGATAGCCGATCGCGCAGCACCGTCAGGTAGGTGATATCGGTGGAGAGGATATAGGTGCCGAGCTCCGGCGATTCGGCGGGTACCAGTTCGGTATGCAATGTGACGCGTTGGCCGTCAGGCATGCCCACTTCATGTTCAAAAGACGCCGGGTGTTGTTTCTGGCGGGATTCTTCCAGTCGTGGCAGCAGCAACGCCAGTTCCTTCGGGCGAAAGATGTCATGGATATCACGTTGATACAGGTTGTCATGTTCATGACCGATTAACCTGCGCAGGTGGCGATTGGCAAAAACCAGCACGTTATCCGGATTGATGCAGGAAATCATCGCCGGAATATGGTCGGTGATGTCCTGAATGAATTGATGGCTTTGGTACAGTTCAGCGGTGCGTTGTTCTACCCGGGTTTCCAGTTCCTGGCTCAGGTCGCGTAATCGCTGTTCCGAGGCTTTCTGCGTGCTAAGGTCGGTCAGCGCCAGTAACACGCCGAATTTGCTGCCGTCGGGATTACTGAGTACCGAAAGAGAGACCTGTGCCCACAGTTCGCTGCCGTCTGCGCGGAGGTAGCGGCGCTGCTTTGTGCTTTCCCGCACATCGCTGTTCATCAGCAGTTCGTGATCGGCGATTAATGCAGGCATATCTGCCGGGTGGACGATTTTTTCCACCGGCAGCGCCAGTAACGTTTGTTCGTCGTAGCCCAGCATGTCACAAAACGCGGGATTGACCTTTATCGGCCGTTTATCCGCGGCTACCAGCGCCAGACCAATGGCCGCGCTGGAAAACATCTGCTGGTTAATGTAATCCGCGTGGTGCAACCTTTCCTGCGCTATCGCTTCACGCGCCTGCATTTCTACTTTATGCAACACGGTTTGCACGATGCAGGCCAAATCGCTCAAATGCTGCACTTCCTCGTCGCTAAAGGTGCGGGGCTGGTGGTGATACAGGCACAGCGCGCCCAGTGGCGTACCGAGTGAGGAGAGCAGTGGGTAGCTGGCGTGAAAACGAATCGGGTCCGCGCCGGTGACCAGCGGATTATTCACAAAGCGTGAATCCAGCAGGGTGTCCGGAACGATCAGCGGTGCGTTGGCGCTGACGGTATGAGCGCAGAAGGAAAATTCGATAGCCAGTTCCTGACGCGGAAAATTCTCTTTTGTCAGAAACCACTGGCGCTCGCTGTTAACCAGTGAAATTACCACGCTCTGCACCTGGAAAAAGGTGCGGGTGATGCGTGCTAGGCGCGGGAGCTCATCAGCGGGCTGGGTGTCGAAAATATTCAGCATGCGCGCGAGAATGTCTTGCTGCTCTTCGCTACAACGATGGCATGGGGACGTCATGACGAAACCTTATAATACCTGGTGATAATGGCTGTCAGCTCTGCGAAGGGCAGAGTGCAGCGGATGTCGCCATCCCACAATTGGCCTGAGCACTTTTCCGCTATGATTCAAGAATAGTTATCGGTAGGGACACACCACAACATGACTTTTTTTAAGGAAATGTGCAGTGCGTCACCCTATGGAGTGAAATCCGGTCCGTTTTGTCACAGACAGGTTCGTGGTTTATTGACCTTGCCGATAGACGCATTGACCGTGAACATAAGTCGCGCTGATGTTTCGGTCATCACCTTGCATCATCAGGGCGAACAGCCGTGAGTCCAGCGAGGTGGCTTGTTGCTGGCGTAGTTGTTGCAGTGGTGTTGCAGCCCAGTTCAGCACCACGAAGTCGGCGTCTTTGTCCGGCAGAAAATTACCCAGTCTGTCATCCAGCGACAGCGCTGCCGCACTCCCCAGCGTGGCCTGATAGAAGCCTTCGCGTGCCGAGAGTTTTTCGCCTTGCAACTGCTGCACTTTATAACCGTCGCTGAGGGTTTGCAGTAACGACAGGCTGGTACCTGCGCCAACATCGGTACCGATGCCCACACGAACCCCGGCGGCTTTTAACGGATGCAGCCGGAATAGCCCGCTGCCTAAAAACAAATTGGAGCTGGGACAAAACGCCACGGCGGACTGACTATGCGTTAGCGTGTGAATTTCATCCGGGTGCAGGTGAATAGCATGGGCAAACACCGAGCGGCGTCCGGTTAACCCGTGGTGATGGTAGACATCGAGGTAGTGTTGTTGCTCGGGAAACAGCGACTTGACCCAGGCGATTTCGTCCGTGTTTTCACACAGATGAGTGTGCAAATACACATCCGGATATTCCCGCAGTAACCGGCCAGCCAGCGCCAGTTGTTCCGGGGTAGAGGTGGCAGCAAAGCGCGGCGTGACCGCATAGCGCAATCGCCCACGGCGGTGCCATTTTTCAATCAGCGCCTTGCTCTCGTCATAGCTCTGCCGGGCGGTGTCACACAGCTCGTCCGGTGCATGGCGGTCCATCATGACTTTACCGGCAATCAGGCACATGTTTTTGTCTTCGGCGGCGCTAAACAGCGCATCAACCGACTGGGGATGGACGGTCGCAAAGACCAGCGCACTGGTGGTGCCGTGCCGTAACAGCTCCTGAATAAAGAATACCGCTCGTTCCTGGGCGTAATCCTCATCAGCGAACTTGGACTCGGTAGGGAAGGTGTAGGTATTAAGCCACGACAGCAGTTGCTCACCGTAACAGGCGATCATTTCCGTCTGGGGAAAGTGGATATGGGTGTCGATAAATCCCGGCATCAGTAATTGACCGCGATAATCAATGACCGTCATGGCCTGACGATCAGCCTCGGTAAGGCAGTCATACGGCACGGCGTCCTGAATACGGCCGTTACGCACCACTAACACGCCGTCTTCGATAAAGCGTGTGGCGTCGGGGTGATGCAATGGGTCATCGACAAAGTGTAGCAGACTGGCGCGGTAGGCCAGAGTGGCGTCCATCATGGGTATCTCCCTGCTGTGGAGCAGGAAAACATGGACACATTGCCATGACGCCTTCCTGCTCCCGTGTTGTTCAAAGCGGTGTCAGCGTCTGATTTTTGATGGTGAAAAAGGAAGGTGCACCATCGTCACGGCAGGATTCATCCCTTGCGGCGTTGATGGCCCGGCAGGCCGTGAGACATCGTCGCAGCAAGTGACTGAAAATCAGTAAAAGCGGTTTGATACTACGAGCCGATGGCGGTCTGCGTCAATAATACGTTTTGCCAATGGTTGACGAATCGAGTTGGGGAAAACACTTTATGTGTATTTTTATGCATAAAAAACCCCGCCGGGCGGCGGGGAAAGACGGTCAGAAAAGTAAGGAAACACGGAGGGAGTGAGGAATAACGGGTTACTTGCGCTCGCCGTCAACCGGTTCAGTTTTGCCAGGTACCATGATGGAGCGGGTAATGGCTTCCATCGTCACGAACGTGTGACCGCAGTTGACGTTGGTGCACTGGTGGTAGCGCTCCTTGGTATTTTCAGACAGGTAGCGACTGGAACGGGCATGAGCGGAATGACGGCACAAAGGACAATGCATCATTTTGAAATCACCTTATGTGTACGGGTTAGTTAAACATCTTACACACATACTATGCGATCGAATTCGAATTTGCAAACTTTAAATTCGAAAAGTGATTCATTGTGCGGTGGTGTTATCCACGATGCTGTAGCTAATGTCGTAATCGACGTCCAGCATTGACACTTCCAGCTCAACCGCCGTGGTAAAACCGCTACCGGCGATAGTGTGGGTCAGACGTTTGATAGTCCACTGCCGCTCGTCGATCACCTGCTTGAATCCTTTCAGATTCACCAGTGCGCCAGGCTTCAGGTTCTCCATGCCACGTGCCAGCGAAATCGAGAACGTTACCGTGCCACGCTGGGTTTCACGCCATTTACTCACCGCGGCCTGCGTGGCTTCGTCCTGGCTGGCGTAGGTGGTTTGTAGCGTTTGCTGGCTGTCGTCTTCCCCAGCCAGATAATCGTCAGTCGACAGATCGGACGGCTGGCTAGCCGATTTGGCGCTGGGGTGTGATGTCGACGCCGTGGTCTGTGTTTTACGCTGACGGCTAATCTTCACAGTATGTGTTTTTGCGTCGCGGCTATCATGCCAGTTGGCGGTGATCGCGGTATTAGCAATACGATCGGCAATCGTAAAACTGTGAGAGTCGCCGTCGCTGCGCTCGATCAGATACGTCGCGACATTTTTGCCATCTGCCGCCGTACCGCTGCCTGCGACAAAGAGTCGTAATGTGTCGTTTTTTATCGCTACTGTACCGCTGTATTTTCTGGCCAGACGGCAGAGAAACGACAAATCGGACTCTTTGGATTGGTTTTCGTGCACGATTGCCGTATTAGCCAGCGAGGTATCGATTGACGCCATCAGGCTGTAGCGTTCCGCAATCGTCCGGGCGATATCGCCCAGCGTAGTCGCGTTATAGGAACCATCACGCGGTGTGTTGAGGTCGCCGCGAAAATTAACGCTACGGGCGCTGAGGGTAATCCTGTCCGGCGCTCCGCTGTGACTGACCTGGTCAACCACAAAGGTGCCTTTATCCTCCAGCGCTTTACCCTTCCAGCCGATTTTAACGCTGACTTTCTCTCCGCGTTTGGGCATCAGCACTTTGCCGTCGCTGTCGTCGATATCCAGCGATAGCTGGTCGGATTCAAATCCCATCACATCGTGCAGTGACAGCGAAATGAGCCGCTGGCTAAGATTACGGGTCGTCTGGGTATTACCGGATGAATCCGTGAGCGTTATCTGATAGTCCGGCGCAAGCTGGTCGGCAATACCAATGCGGTTATTTACTATCACGAGAAGACACCTCCGATGGCGGCTTTGGCGGACGCGATGGCCGGTGTAATCTGCTGGTTGTACAAATCGGTAGCCTGTTGGCTCAGGTCACCAAACATCGCTATCAGCGATTCATCGACACGCGTCAGGTTAATCGTGAATTCGATACGCTTGGCGCTGCCGTCGGAGAAGAATTCCGTATTGGTGTGCTGCAAACTTTCAACGACATACATGCCGTAAATGGTGCCGCTACCCTCGATCAGCGGCCAGGCACGTCCTGTCCCGGCCATCAGTTCCAGCACTGATAGCGAGAGTTTGCTGAACTTGCCGTTAATTTCAGGGCACAGCACGCCATTAAGACTAATGGTTTCGTTACCTTGCCCCAAAAACTGTTGCGCAGGACGCAGGCCGATACGGCCGTTGCTAGCCCAGCGATAATTAACATTACGACTGAGGGTACTGTACGGCAGTGTTTGCAATTGAAATACAAATAAACCCAGTGCAAGCATCATCATATTATCCTCATGAAATAAGGTTAGAGGTCATCGAGTTGTAGGAATAGGCGCTGCTATTCGGGCTGTATTTTCTCAGTGCCTCTTCGATGTATTGCTTAATCACGTCGAGGTTACTGTTTTCGGGTACGGTAATGGTGATGTTATTGACCACGCGCTGGTCGAAATAACGTTGTGATGAATTCGGCGAGAGGGAGTTGTAATGGCCGTTCGTCATGTCGGACTGCAAACTGGCGTGGTTTTCCACGTTGCTTTGGTTCATCAGACCCGGCTGGTTGAGCAATTGCATCGCAGACCCTGACAGCGCCTGCAGATTATCCAACCCGCCCTGAAACGCTGAACCGCCATCACCGTCATCCAGATCCGCATTGCTTAAGGCGGATATCATCATGCTGGTTTCTTCCGTACCGACGAATGACTCCTGGGCGGTACCGAAGAGGGCACTCAGCCCTTCAGCGCCAGTCTGCGATGTTGCACCCGTGCCAATCTGTGGCAGTAGGTTGGTCGGCAGATTGAGGCTTTGCTGTGCGTTCAGCAATGATGAGACGTTGCCCGGCAAAGCGGCGGAAGCCAGTCTGGCAGAGGGCACCAGACCGGCGATATGTTGTTGTGCCTGCATGGCAGCAGCGGCAGATAAATAGATGCTGTTGACACCGTCACTGGCCTGGGCAATAAGCGATTGCGTCACGCCAGCACCCGGGTTTTGACCTGAGCGAGAGAGGCCACTATTGCCGGCTTGTGATAAGTGATGGGCATTTTTCAATGCCGCATACGTTGGGTTCAGCGCCGCTGTGATGGTATCAAACCGCCGGGCGAGATTACCCAGCATCCCCAGCTGTGCGGCGGCAGAAGTCCTGCCGCCTTTTTTTCCGCTGCTTTTCTGCGCGCTGGCAACGGTTGATGTACCGCTGTTGGCGAGCTGACCGGCTTTGCTCAAGAAATCCAGCAATACGCTGTTGATTTTATTCAGATACACATTGTCTCGCAGCGGCGAGAAAATGCTGTTGTCCGGAGCACTGTTGCGCGGTGTTGCCGCAGACCCCGAACCTGGGGAAGTTGATGGCTTAGGCATAGTCTTGTCCACTTCGTTGTAGCGCCCGGCCACGCCAGTTAATCAACTCTGCCAGGCTCATGGGGAAAAGTTCTGATGGCGGCCAGTGGAACACCACCGCAATATCCGCCATCAGGTCGTCAACCGTGAGGCTCGGTGGGGGCGTTAGCGAACCGAGCCCGGTGATAAAAAACTGATCACCTTACCGGCGAATTCGAGCAGATCAGGCAGTTCCAGTCCCATCACGTCCGCCTCGGTCAAGGCCGGGTAGGTGATGCGAGGCAGCAATTTGATCAGCGCTTCCACATCGGCGCTCGCCAGTGCCGCTAGCCCGATGCCACGCAACGTACCTGCCGTTGGCGTGAGCAGCGTAATCGCGTCGATCTGTGTATCGCCGCGTTTAATCGGGGCGTTCAGGGTAATCACGTGGTGTTGTACAGTGTTTTCAGCCGTCATAATAAAGACTCCCGTTTTATCAATAAGAATGGCCAGCCGTAGCTGGCCATGAAGCGGTCATTACAGACCGATATTGCGGCGGTGCTGTTCCAGACGGTCAACGCCGTTAACTTTTTCGATCATGTTGATGGTGTCGATTTCAATCATGTCGACGCCGTCAATGATCAGTTTGTAGTAGGTACACTGGGTGGAAACACGGACATCGGTTTCTTCGCCTTGCTTGGATTCGCCACTGTCAATCGACTTGTGGCGGCCGCGCAGGACGATTTCAACAGCGGTGATGTCACCGGTGTCATCACGCTGGTAAGAACCAGCGAAACGCAACGGAACGGCATCGGCACCCGGCAGGGAGTACTGGCTCCAGAAGGCGCTGTCCGGCAGACCGCCCATGTTCCATTCCATCACCAGGGCGTCGTTGTCCAGACCGAAATCCACCGGCGCGGAACCTTGCATACCGCCGCCACGGTAGTTTTCCAGTTTGCGGGTCAGTTTCGGCAGGGTGACGGAATGCACCTGGCCCATGTAGCTCATACCGTCGTTGAACAGGTTGAGATATTTAAGTTTACGTGGCAGTGCCATGAGTCTGTCGCTCCTTAGCTGTTAACAGATGCGGCCAGGTTCACCAGATACTTGTCGGTGATGCGCTGACGCAGCGTGAGGTTTTCCAGTGGCGGCACCGGGGTGTACTCGTAGTCGATGTACAGCTTGCCTGCCTTCAGCGTTTCCTTATCGTTGGCGCTTTCATCGAACCAGCAATCGGCGTCGATAATGTAGCCATTGGATTTCAGCTCGCGGAATTTAGCCTTGATACCTTCGATGATGTCGCGGATCAGGGTGGCAGTTACCGGTTTGTCGACCGCCCACATGTGCGCTTCGGCCATGGTGTCGGCCAGTACCTGCGCCGTGCGGGTGTAGTTTTCAAACAGGAAAAGCGGATCGTCGGAGCAGGTGCGGTTACCCCAGAAGCGGAAACCGTCCTTGCGTACCAGCGTGGTGACGCCAGCCTGGTTTAACAGGTCGGCATCGCTACCGATGGTCTGCAGGTCCCAGTACACGCTGGCGGAGATGCCGGTAACGCCGTTAACGCCGACGTTAGACAGGGTTTTATGCCAGCCAGTTTCCTGGTCGATTTTGGCACGCAGGCCCAGTGCACGCGCGGTGGCGTAAGCCGTTGCGCTGGCGTTAGCTGTGGTGTCCCAGGCAACGAAGTCCGGCCAAATCACCATCAGTTCGCGCTGGCTAAAGTTGCCGCGGTATTTGATGGCGTCAGACAGGGTTTTGCAGCCATAAGCGCTCACGTAACCGAAGGCGCGCAGTGACTGGCAGATAGCCGCCAGTGCGGTAGCGACAGGCTGGGAATCCAGCCCCGGAACGCCGAGGATACGCGGTTTCACGCCAGTCACGGCCTGCGCGTCCAGCAGGGCTTTCATGCCGGTGTATTTACCGTTGGCATCGGCACCGCCGATGATGTTGGATACCGTTTCAGCCTCGTTGGCGCCTTCCGCTACGCGAACGACTACCGTAACCGGTTTGGTCTGGTCGCCGATGGCCTGCAACGCAGCAGCCAGGGTACCGGTTTTACCGGCTTTGCCTGCGGCGGTCAGTACATCGGTAATCAGTACCGGTGTATTCAGTGGGAAAGTGGCGGCGTCAGCATCCGGTCCAGTACAGACCATACCGACGATCGCGGTTGATACAGTTGAAATGACGCGGGTACCGTCGTTGATTTCGACGACCTGCGTACCGTGATGAAAATCACTCATCAAGAATGTCTCCTGTTGTGGGGTGCGAGTAATAGTGCCTTGCTGGAAAAAAGAAGGCATCCGAATGGGGTTTGGTATCGGATGGCACAACAGGGGAATAAGTGGAGTGTTTAAATTTTCATTAAAAACAGATAGTTGAGTGAAAATAAAAAAGATGCCGTTGGGGTGACAACGGCATCTTTGGAAAGGACACACCTCAGCAGAGGGCGTCAGTGTGAACGCGGAATCAGGCTGGCATGGTTGGCCAGTCAATCGCGGGCGAGGCAGACAGGTCCACCCGGTTTAACAAGACCAGATAGGTTTTCCAGTCTTTCAACGCCTGAACTTCCTGTTCGCTCGCCATGTTCAGCTCAACCGCGTACTGCAGTACGGTCAGGCGTTTTTCTGCCTGCGCCAGGTAACTCGCCTGCTGCTGTTGAGCGGCAGTGAACTGAGCGGCCTGTTTTGCCTTTTCATCCGTTACCCAGTTGTCACCTTGCCAGACATCATAGTCGGTTGTCGGTGGCAAGAGCGTCAGGGTATCGGGCAGGTCGCCGAGTTGGCTTATCTGGGTGGATTGACGTGTCTGTTTATCATAAGCGGTCTGCCCGCGATAATTGACAATGCTTTCCCAGGTTAACCCGTCCTGACTGCGCACGCTTGTGTGACCAGCTTGCTCATCCGGTGGCGTATCCGTAAAACTGTGTGCCGGAATGCCGACACCTTCCATCAGGTATTCCCGGGTACTACCGATATATTCCCGTGTGTGCGGGTCAATATGGTAAACCTGAATATACCCATTACTGACACTCAGCCCTTGTTCATTCAGCTGCGTTGTATTTTCGTTTTGTGTTGTCATGATTAACCAGCCTTGACGATATAGCTGAAGGCGATATTGCGCGGACGGGTTTCATTTCCACCGGTTAACGAGGTCAACTCGCGTGATGTTGAAACACCGGATTGGCTGAAATCCTCAATATTGGCACTTGGCTGATCATTTGCGTATCCATACACCGCGCCATTCCACTTACTGGGATCAGAAACGGGCATCATATGGTTATGCGATTCAAGCATTCCTGACTGTGCGCTTAGGATCTGGCGATTGGTATCGACACCACGTCCGTCATCCCAGCCACGGATAAATTCGCCGCGCAGATCCGGTAACGAGCCAGCAGGGTACAATTTCGCCAGCTGTGGGTATTTGGTTTTATCAAACGCCTGACCGTTACATTTCAGCCAGCCCTCCGGCGCATCTGCCAGCGGCCAGGCTTGCGGGATACCGACCAAATCTTTCAACCCGTCTGTCGTGGTAGGTTGCGTTGCTGGGGTCTCTTGCTGGCTATCCTGGCATTTGGTACATCCAATGGTAATACTGCCGATATTAATCGGGCTGTTTTTGTACAGATTCTCTTTACCCAAGATCAGGTCCAGTGAACAAGGGGAGTTACTTTTTTCCATGTGTTTTCTCTCAATATGAATGATGTTGTTAGCGCGAGTGATATCGCGCTTGTATTATTTTTTGAAAACACAACGCATGCATTGAATGACTGTTTTTTGGAAGGTGGTAAAACATATAGCGTCTTCATTGTTTTTATTTAAATTATCATAATTATTATTTTTATTTTGGAATGATTTCATCATGGATGGATTATTTCGTGGCAGGAAAATATTTATAAATGGTTTTGGCCGACACCCCAATGATATTGGCGATTTGCCAGCGTGTTGCGCCATTACTTAACAATGTTCTGGCATGATCAATCGCATCGGGTGTCATAATGCGGCGCCTTCCACCGATGCGACCGGCGGCTCTGGCCGCCGCTAATCCCGCCCGGGTACGTTCGACTATCAACTCGCGTTCCATCTCTGCCAGTGCACTCATGACATGGAAAAAGAAGCGGCCAGCAGGCGTTGAGGTATCAATGGCATCTGTCAGGCTACGAAAATGAATACCGCGGCTTTGCAGGTCAGACACCATGGTAATCAAATCGCGCACACTGCGGCCCAATCGGTCCAGTTTCCAGACAATCAGCGTGTCGCCACGTTTAAGTTTACGCAATGCGCGTTTAAGCCCCGGTCGCCTGGCGTTTTTGCCGCTGGCCTGATCTTCGAAAATCAGCTCACAATTTGCACTGTTCAGTGCGTTTTTCTGTAATTCGGTGTTTTGATCGCTGGTCGATACCCGGGCATAACCGATAAGCATAACGTAACCTCCTGAAAAGGCTGATTGTATTTATCTGTGAACGTT
>NZ_CM001977.1:1839946-1844713 GCF_000406165.1 Dickeya zeae NCPPB 2538
CATCCCGCTGCCCTGGCCACAGGCGACGCCGCCTGCTGGCTGGCTGAAATGCAACGGTCAGGCTTTCGACAAAAACGCCTTCCCGAAACTGGCACAGGTCTACCCCGGAGGGGTATTACCGGACCTGCGCGGCGAATTTATTCGTGGCTGGGATGATGGGCGTGGGGTGGATGCGGGGAGAGGGCTTTTATCACGACAGGCACCGACCCTTATTACTGCTAACATCGGCCCTGATGTAGCACAATTGTTAGTAGTTGAAGGATCCACCGCTAACACAGCGACAATTGCTGAGTTTAATCAATCAATGCAAACCGATACGATCGTAGATGCTGATTATGGACCAGCATTGAAAGGTTATTCTTATGCCATAAATGGATACGCTTATACAGGAAATAGCAATCAGAGAAGTGTCGATACGAATGCTAATCGCCCATTAAACAATAATCCCTACTTTATTGCTGGCGGTTCTCGCCCCCGCAATATCGCCTTTAGCTATATTGTGAGGGCGGCCTGACGGTTGAGTTGATTTCCCCACTTGCCGTATAGCCCCCATCAGTACGCGATTACGCGGTGAGGAAACTCGCCGCGTTTTCTAAAGTAATCGGCTATGGGGATTGTCATACAAGCGTCGTATTACCGTCTTAGTGTAATCTCGCCACTTCTCTATCACGGGATTCAACTATGCGCTTTGGCTTACCTCTTCTCCCTATGATGCTGTTAACCCATGCAATCTACGCTGCCGACATTCAAACCGACCAATACCAGATTACCTTTCCTGATAATGATCGGGTGAGTTATCACGGTAAATGGCAAGCGCGTTTTCCGAATGGTTTTCCAATGGGTGTCGGTTCTGGGTTGTCATTTATCAGGCGTGAGGGGGACAAGCTGATATTTGTTACCGTCACTGATCGTGGGCCAAATGCCGATGCTCCGGAATATCAGGGGAAAGAGGCGAAAATATTTGCTGCTCCTGATTTTACCCCTACGATGATGACTATTACCGTGGACACTAAAAGCGCACAAGCCACTGCGCTACATCCATTACATGATGAATCGGGCCCCGCTAGCGGTTTGCCATTACCTGGCACCTTGATCGGCACAACCAATGAAGTGGCACTCAGTGATATGTTGCAAACGCTGCCAAACGATCGTCGGGGATTAGATACTGAAGGGATTACACCCGATGGTCTGGGAGGATTTTGGATCTCAGATGAATACGGCCCATTTCTGATCCAGACTGATGCACAAGGTAAGATCCTGAAAAAAGTGGGGCCAACCCCATTAAGTAGCGAACAAGGGATTGCCAGTGGTCTCCCGAACATTCTTAAATGGCGGCAACCTAACCGGGGCTTTGAAGGTATCACCCGAATGCCTGATGGACGCATTCTGGTGGCGGTACAAAGTACACTGAATATTGATGGGAAAACGCAAAATAAAGCACTGTTCACCCGCCTGGTCAGTTTTGATCCCGCAACAGGTAAAACAGCGATGTATGGTTATCCGCTGGATGCCGAAAAATGGAAGAAGACTGGCGATGCCAAAATTGGTGACATGGTCGCGCTGAACGATCATGAAGTGTTAGTGATTGAACAAGGGGCGGATAAAGACCAAGTCATGCACAACCTTATTTATCGTGTTGATCTGGATGGGGCCAGCGACTTGACCACGCTGGATTCGACACAGCCCCCAGAGTGGAACGATGCCGAAACACTGAAAAAGCGCGGTATTGTACTGGCGAAAAAGCAGCAATTGGTCGATTTACGCCAGTTAGGCTGGAAACCGGAAAAAGCAGAAGGGCTAGCGCTGATTGATACCAGCACGCTGGCAGTAACCAATGACAACGATTTTGGTTTACAGTCTGTGCTGATCAACCCTGCCAACGGTGTAAAGAAAATTGGTAAATATCAGGTGGGGTCTGATGGCAAACTGTCGTTAAACGGCCAGCCGGTCAATACCCAACTGGAGCTGGAGCCACTACCTAAAGATGAGGCAACCAGCCAACTGTGGATTATTCATCTTCCCCAGCCACTCCAGTAAAATCCAGCAACTTGCCGGGCAGCGTTTCTCCTAAGGAGGCGCTGCTTTTTCATTGTTACACAAAATTTTCTCAGCATCGTATTTCCCTATCGGAAATGATTGTTTACAGTGTAAGCCATTGTGAACATTTTGCGGTATTGTTGGAGAAAAAGCGTGACAGGTTCCACCGCGATTGACGTACGACAGCTGATTAACCAGCGCCCGCTTGGCGCTTACCAGAAACTGATCGTTGTCCTGTGTTTTTGCATTATTGCGCTTGATGGTATGGACATCGCCATCATGGGGTTTATTGCTCCTTCGCTGAAAACGGCGTGGGGAATTGGCAATGCAGAGTTAGCTGTGGTTATCAGCGCGGCTTTGATTGGTCTGGCGGTAGGCGCCATGGTGTCTGGCCCGCTGGCAGACTGGCGTGGGCGTAAAACTATCATTATCGTCAGTGTATTTTTGTTTGGGCTGTGGACGCTGCTGACTGCATTCTCCGAAAACCTACAGCACATGGTCATCTTTCGCTTTTTGACCGGGTTAGGTCTGGGGGCGGCGATGCCAAATGTGGGTACGCTAGTTTCAGAATTTGCTCCGGAGAAAAAACGCTCCTTCATCATTACCGTGGTTTTTTGTGGTTTTAGCTTCGGTGCCGCCAGCGGTGGATTTGCGGCCTCATGGATGATTCCACAGTGGGGCTGGCATTCTGTCTTACTGCTGGGAGGGGTTTTACCGCTGTTATTGGTGCCGTTCCTGTTGCTAAGGCTACCCGAGTCGGTACGCTTTTTGGTTAGCAAGCGGGCAGACTCACGGCAGATACACCACATTGTGGACAAGATAGCCCCCGGCGTAACCCAGGCTGATAGCCTGTTTGCCATGCCGACAGCAGAGAAACCACCGGCGTTTGCCGTGCGACTAGTGTTATCACGCTCTTATCGTTTCGGCAGTATTATGCTGTGGGGGGGCTATTTCTTTGGCCTGTTCATGGTGTATTTGCTGGGAAGCTGGTTGCCGACCGTTATCAAAGAAGCGGGCATGACCGTGACCGAAGCGACCGTCATCACGGCACTTTATCAAGCAGGCGGTACATTCGGTTCGTTATTTGCCGGCTGGCTGATGGACCGGGTTAACCCGCATCTGGCGTTGGGCGTCATTTATGCCGCCGGTGGTGTTGCCACAGCAATGATTGGCGTCACTCATGCGTATTTCGTGCTTCTGGCTGTGGTGGCTTTTAGCAGTGGTTTCTGCCTTAACGGTGCCAACACCGGCATGAATGCGCTTTCGGCGCGTTATTATCCGACTGAGGCCCGAGCTACCGGTTCCGGCTGGATGCATGGCATTGGGCGCATGGGGGCCATCATGAGTGCGTTTGCCGGTGCTCAAGTGGTCAGTATGGGGTGGGGATTGAGCGCTATGTTCACTATTCTTGCCATTCCGGCGCTACTGACATCGCTGATGATCTTCGCTAAGGGGCAGTTTGGCCATAATCGTCCCCCTATCGCAGAATTGAGTTATTAGCGTTGAGCTATTTTAGTTTAGCGTTGAACAATTAATGTATTCACGCCCGGTCAGCCGGGCGTTTTTGTTATAAGACGAAGCCAAAAATGTTACCGGCTACGTTTTGAATGCCTCTCGCGGTTATCCTGTCGGGCTTGCTCTGATTTTCTCAGCGACACATAACAGGCACCAGTACCACCATGAAATGGCTGAGCAACACAGCATGCCTGTACCGCATCAAACTGCTGCAACCAGCGCAACAGGTAGTTACGCACCACATTGGCATGCGACTTATCGTGGCGACTTTTTCCGTGAATGATCAGCAAATTGCGTAAATTCTCCTGCTGTGCCCGTAACATGAATGCGAACAAATTCTGTCGACAGGTTTCGATGGGTTGTCGCAACAAATTCAGGCTGGCATCCAGCGCATATTTTCCCTGGCGTAATTTGTCCACCACCCCTTGCTGGATGCCTTCTCTTTTGAACTCCAATGGTGTGTCACACGAAACCAGATCCAAAAATCCAGTAATCAGGAAATTATCCAGCTCGGGTTCTTGCATACGATGAGGCGTCACATTCGGGAAAGAGGACTTCAGGTGAACGACGGTTGAGGACGGCTTGAGCGGTTTGACATCGTCCATGGCGTTAAGGAATAGGGCTTTTTCGTCAGGAGTCATTGTGTCACTCGCAATAATCTACTTAACTACGCCCCTACTATAACCAGAGCGCCATCAAATATCACCCAGTAAACGGAAACGCGGCGAGTTTCCTCACCGCGTAAATAGTAGTGTGACTGCTACTGGACCTATACAGCCAAATAATCAGGCTGCCCTCACGATATAGCTAAAGGCGATATTGCGGGGGCGGTTTTCGTTGGCTGTCGGGACGACCCTAGATGCATCGAATGCAAAATCATCAGATAGGTTCACGCTTGAATACGATGTTGCCGATACCCCGCTGCGTGTACCGTAGTCATAGAATGCGCCTACAAATGCATCAAAAAACACACTACCACCGCTTATAGCACCGGTTATATTTCGGATGGCATCTCCCTGTATTGACAGTAATGATCGCCCCGCATCCACCCCACGCCCATCATCCCAGCCACGAATAAACTCGCCGCGCAGGTCCGGTAACACCCCGCCGGGGTAGACTTGTGCCAGTTTCGGGAAGGCGTTTTTGTCGAAAGCCTGACCGTTGCATTTGAGCCAGCCAGCAGGCGGCGTCGCCTGTGGCCAGGGCAACGGAATA
>NZ_CM001977.1:1844813-1992023 GCF_000406165.1 Dickeya zeae NCPPB 2538
AAAAGCCGATTTATCGGCGATATCGGCGCCGTTTTGCTCTTTGAGCAAGGCGGTGTTTTTGACAAATGCGGTGGTGGCCAGTTGGGTGGAGTTTGTGCTTTTGTCTGCCGTCGGGGCACTGGGCACGCCAGTCAGTGCAGGGCTGTTGAGCGGTGCATACTGTGGGTGAGGGTTGGCGGCGGTGATATGTGCGTTGAGCTGGCTATCGGCGTACGCTTTTACCTCAATCGCTTTATCGTCAACGTATTGTCGTGTTGCCAGCACGACCGCCGGGTCGATTTTCAGGGTGATGGCGTCAGCGCTATTCACAATCAGGATCATGCGGACGGTTTGCACCCGGCCCGAACCTTCTTGCAACTGCGGTTTATAGGTGTCGGCGCAGTTTGCTACGGCAATCAGGTCGCCGTCGCTGTCATACAGGCCGATTTCGCGAATCCACCAGCCGCCTTCAGTTTCAGGGATAACCTGCTCGGCAATGATTTGGTTCGTGTTTTGGGGATCGACACTCAGTGCATTGAGCGGCGCACGACGTTTCTCGTTGACCAACTTGGTTTGGGCTGGCGTTGGGGTTGGCAGGCTGCCGCCGCCATCGCCCACGGCCATTTGCGTGATAGCCAGATGGCTACCCAACGCGGTGGCGTTGGCCAACTTCGCCGCGCCGATATTCGTCAGTAAAGCAAAGTATTTTGTACTCATGCAGATTACTCATACGGTTAACAGGGTAGGATGCCGTTGTGGCATCGGGGATGCTGGGGTGCTGACTGGTGATAGCCAGCCGGCTGAACCCCGGCTGTGATTGCGTCACGGTAGTATGCGAGAGTGTCTGCCAGGCCGCATCTGGTGGGTGTTGGCGCAAGGCGCAGACAACATCGGGGAGGGGGACATAAAAAAAGCCAGCGCAGGCTGGCTTGGCGAGGAGCGTGGATTAACCGCCGACGTTCAGGTCGTCAATCAGATGAATCGCACCACCGGTGAATTCTTCGCCCGAAATACTGATGGTTTCCGGGAAGTAGGGGTAGATGGTTAACTCGTCACCGCTGTAAGAGCTGGCGCCCAGCGAGACGGTACCTTGCGTATCCAGATTGATATTCAGCCCTAACATCTGACGGCTGACGGGTTTGGCATCGGCAATCAGGCGTTCCAGTTCCTGAAAGGACTCCTCGGTAATGCCCGATTCCTGGATGCCGATATCCAGCCGGAAGGTGCCGGGAACGTCGCCGGTTTGCCACCACTCTTTGATGCGAATCAGGTAACCCAGCGGTTCAACCACCCGGCGCAGTGCGCCGATAGTGCCCTTATGCCGATGGATAAAAAACGCATCTTTGATGACTTTTCGTTTGACGGCTTCCGACCAGCTTTCATCCCAGCGATCAACCGACCATGTCCAGGCCAGATAGGGCAACAGCTCGACCGGGCAGGTGTCGGGATTCCAGATCTGGCGCAGGGGAATCGGCACGTTTTCCACACTGGCGCCAGTCGTCGCGACCGCATGCTCCAGTGTGGATGAACCGGGGGGAAGCAGGGGGCTTTTATTCATCCGTGCCCCCCAATATCAGGGTGTAGCCAGTGCAATGCGACGCCTGGGTATCATCCAGTACGATGTCTGCTGCCGGACTGGCTAACTCTACCCGCTGAACGCCTTCCACATGCAATGCCGCGTAAATGGCAGATCGGCGGATGTCGCGCCCCAGACGGTGCTGGGTGGTGACGTAACTCTGTAGCTTCTTCTCGGCAGCAGCACGTATCGGTTCGGCTTCCGGTCCGGGGTACAAATACAGCGTGGCATTGATGTCGTAAGGAACGATCACCGCCGATTTAACGGTGACCCGATCTGCCACCGGCCTGACATCTTCGGCGTTGAGTGCGGCGTTAACGGTGGCGATGAGCGCGTCGCTGGCGGTACCGTCATTTTCCCGAGACAGGACCGATACCAGTACCTCGGCAGGACCGGGGCTGATAACCGAAATATCGGCGACCTGGCCGCTGGCGCTGCGTCCATGAAACTGGTATGCGCCGATGGAACCCGCCACACTCAGGCCTTCATAAGCCTGTTGGATACGCAGGCGAAAATCGGTATCCGACTCCATTACTGCGGCGGTCGGGGGAACGGTGGTCGCGTCGGCCGGGGTGATCACCAGTCGCGATACGTTAACGTTAGCACCCAACTGATCCAGGTCGTTGCCACGGGAAAACGCCAGCATCCCAGCCTGAGCGGCTTCATTGATGCGTTGGCGTAACAGGAGTTCGCGATAGGCGTTTTCCTGCAGCAGTTTTACCAACGGCTCTGACTCCAGGGTCAGGGTACGTGCAATGGCGGCACGTTCATCGTCACTGTAAAGCGATAACAGCGTTTCCTTGCGCGAGGCGAACAGGGTTTCATAATCCAGCGTTTCCACGACGCTTGGGGCGGGTAACTGACTTAAATCGATAATGGGCATGATCTCAGCTCACAGGAATGGTTAACGAAAGGGATGTGCTGTTGCCGGACAACGTGCCGGAAATATCCACAATCAACTGGCCGTCGTAGTGGCTTTCCATGGAGATGGACGTCAGCGTCAGGCGGGGTTCCCACTTCAACAGCGCGACATAGCAGGCAGCCTGAACCTGTAGCTTCAGGGCGGGTGTCTGCGGTTGGTCGATAAGCGTGGACAGCAGCGAGCCATAATCGCGCCGCATGACCCGGCTGCCTTGTGGGGTGGTCAGAATATCGCGCACGCTCTGGCGCAAATGTTCCAGATCGCTCAGGCTGACGCCGGTGTTGCGATTCATGCCGGTGTACGATGCGCTGGTCATAAAGGTCCTCCTGTTGTGCCGCCGCCACTTTGTACGCCGCCGTGTTGATGGGTATGGACCACCACGCCATTGGAGGAGAAACTGCCCCCTGAATGGGTGACGCTGCCTGTGATGCTGCCGCCTTGCTGTACTTCGATGGTCTGAGTAATCAGCTTATGCGTACAGACGACTTCCGGAGTATCCAGCGTGATGCGTTCGCTGGCGTTGATGGTGACGTTTTTTGTGGTAACGGACACGGATTCTGCCGCAACGACAGTGGCGGTTTTGATGCCGGTGACGGTCAGTGCGCCGTTCGCTGGTTCATATTCCATCACAGCACCATCGGGAAAACGGATGTGGCAGGCATCCGCAGAAACCGATGGTGCAGGGTGGTTATCGCTATAAATACCCGGTACGACAAAAGCCGTGTTGAGCTCGCCTCCTATAGCAAGTATGAGTACCTGTTCACCCACCGACGGTGCCCACCATTCGCGGGAACTCCCCGCGCGACGGGACAGCCAGTGGAGCCATCCGGTGACCATGCCACCGGTCTGCACGCGACAGCGCGCCTGTTGGGTATCAACTTCAGTAACGACGCCGATACGAATCAGGTTACGCAGCGCACGCTGGATTTCGGAGAGATATTCGTATGTATTCATGGTGGGAAGCATGCGTCTTCCCAGTGAATGAGACAATTGTCCGCGGTTGTGTGGCTACGGATACCACCGGTAGTTGCATTATTCGTTGCGAGGTAAACGCTGAATAACATGTCGTGAGTTATCGCTGAATAACCAGGCGTGAGAGATAAGGGAAAATGAATACGAAAAAAACGCCGATAGAATGGTGATGACAAATTGGAGATAAATAAAATAATAAGAGAGTAATATCCGGAATCACTATATGACAGAGGGGGGATGTGTCTGAGGCAGAATTGAGATAATAGTAAAAAATAGGCCGCTTTCACAACGGCCTTTATAGAGATAGTGTTATTTCAAACGATCAGTTGCCTTTCCATTGACTGATCAATTCCCCAGCGATATAGAGCGCGGTGGGTCGGCTAACCGGTTCAGGCGGCGTAGGTTCCGGTTCGTAATTGACCTGCACGGTCTGGTTTAGTTCGCTGACGCGATTGCGTTCTGTCAGGTTAAGACGAATAGACAGCGTGCTGGTATTATCGGCATTATTATCAACGGTGAAACTAATACCCTTATTGCGAATGCTTTCCCGCGTCAGTAAATCGGGCTGGTTTTGGCGAACCCAAAGTAACAGCGTGACGAAAAGTGTATCGGGGTTATCAGCGAAATTATTCAGCGTCAGCAGCAGCTGATAACGGTATTCGAATGACAGAGAGGGTTCCTGCAACGCAGCAATTTCACCTTCCTGGATCCGAAACTGTAATGCATTACTCAATGACGGTAATGCTGTGGTCAGTGCAAGTCTGAGGCTTTGCGGTTTTTGCATAGTAAGGTTCCTGGTGTGGCGGCGATCGTCAGCGTAGGCTGATTATTCCCAAATATTGATACTTTCCTGAGAACTGGACACGCTGATATCGGGCAGGGTAATGGCAGTGCCGTGTGGCAGAATGGGGCCAAGATCTGCCAGTCCCGGGTTGGACTGCATGACGGTTTCAACTACGCCCTGCGTACGGCCGTAATAGCGGTAACAGAGCGCATCCAGCGAGTCGTCCTGATGAGCGTAGACTTTCATGTGACACCTTTGAGTGCAGATAAAATAAGGCCGAATAAAACGGGTCGTTTCTGATTCGTTATCCTCCCGAGGATCAGCCTCAACTGCAATGCAGGCGCGGTGTGGTGCTGATAGCACAACAACACATAAGCACGCCGTGAATTATTGAAAGGGAAGATCGGGTGTGTTTGGGCGGATATGACAGAACCTATCCCACCAGGCTATTTCCTCCATTATCGCGCCAGTTGGGATAGGTTCTTAATTTTACCTTGCTGTATAAAACGAAAAAAATATTACCAACGAACAGGTCTGCACTGAGTCAGTTATTACAATTCATGCCAAAAACGTATATTCCGGGTTTAGTCGGATTGGCCGTTATTATCAAACGGTCTGGATACGAAAAAAAATGTTGCTGTGTATAAGTCTGGCACATTGGCCACAGAGAAAATCCATTAATTTGCCCGTGCATCTGGTTAAATAACCAGGCGTTTCATGCCGGTCGTTATTATCCATCGCAATCCCTCACAACGATTGTTGCTCTAACCATGCCTTTAGCTGTTGCCCATCACCACTGCTCTTTAGAAATTGCTGATAATCACTATGAGGGAGCTCGCCGTGAGATAAGTCGGCGATTAGCGACATGGCGATTTTCATTTCTTCAGGATTGCATTGTGATATCAAAGACATATCGGCAATTAATCGAATCCTTGACAAGGTCAGCTCTCTGCTTTCAGTCTGTTCCACGGTACCTCTTCCATTGTGAGACTGTATTTATATACAGTACTTTATTCAGTAATATTCGTCAACTCATAAGTGCAGGACCTGTGTGTCCATGATGCGCTTTCCATCAACGCCGGATATAGCTTTATTCCTAATTTCATCAATCAGTTGCCCGTCAATGCTTACCCTGGCGCCGCGAACCAGCGCCTCCCGTTCCCAGCGTGAAAGGTGAAGGCCTTGTTGTCTGAGCCAGGGGCCTAACGACGCCAATTTGTCACGCTGGAAATAGGTTAATCGTGCTGAAGGAACACGAGGAATATCACGGCATGACGGTGGGAGTGCGGCGGGTGAAATCCCCTCCCCACAGTTATTGACAGAACTCCAAGGGAGAGCAGGGCGATGCCTGTCGGTTTCGTCGTGGTGAGCAGTACGATTTTTCGCCACGATACGCCATTCATCTGGTCGGGTGGGGAAGACATGCTCATTGCCGCACTGGACAGAAAAGACACCGACAGTACGAACGATCGTTTCATCATAAGCGTTCAGTCGTTCGCTGGCGGCCCTGGCGACGCGAACCGACTGGCATTTTCGGGCAACGTTGGCTCCTCCTTGTGCTTCAATGTAGGCTGCAAAGTCACCGTGGTCGGCGGCATATCTCACCCGTTCGGCCTGTTCACCCAATGAACCCGCCAGAGAGCGGCTACGAATGCGTCGACATTCACGATAGGCACCGACGGTAGGCAGGCCAATAAAATGAAACTGGGGGATGCGCCACAGCGATGCCCATGCAGAGGCGGCGGCCGCCATATCTTTCAATGGCTTTCCCGTTTCATGGTCTGTTTCATCGTCCAGTGCGTAGCCGTCGATATTTTTGGCAATATATTTGGCGACATACGCTGTGGCACCGCCTTTGTTGATGTGTTTGCAGTCAAACAAGCGTTGCGCTGCGCCGCTGTTTTCCTGTTGCAGCACATAACGCCGCAGGACATCGACAATCGCCTGACGCTGAGCTCGCTCGCAATACAGCATCAGGTGCCAGTGCGGGGTACCATCATGATGCGGTTCGACGACCCGCAAACCGTAAACGGATAATTTACGGTCTTTGAGTGCCGTACGAATTTTGCTCCACAGCTTGACCAAATAATGTTGAGTCATTTTGGGCGATGGGCAATCCGGCATCCATCCGGTGTTGGGCAATACCTGGTCGTGATTACGGGTACGGGTGGGGTGGTAATGCCCAGGGGCCGTTAGCGTGACCAGCATACCGATGTGTTGATGAGCGGTGGCATAACGTTCAATGCCTGCCAGCATCGCCATCAGCTCCATACGGCGAATACTGGGGTTAGCGATACTGGACATGACTTTATCGATCAGATCCACGCGCTCACCGCTGTGGATATTTTCCAGATCACGGCTTTTTAGGAAATCGAGTGTCGCCAGTCGGCGGTAGTGACTCTCCTGCCAGGCCTGACGGCTGAGAAATGGCGATGCCGCCCGGCTGACTTCGCCGCTGGCAATCCATAACGCTTCACGCCAGCGGGCACGCTGAATTTTTAACTGGCGCTCCCACCAGCGCGGGGTCACCAGCCGCATGATACCGGCGCAGGCTTGTTCTAGCGTAAGCGTTCCACTCTGGTGGCGATGCCAGTGCGCCGGTGTTACGTTCAGAGCCTGTGCCAGCATCGCCAATTGGCCATAGAGACGCGTTTGTACTTCATCACTGAATAGCGGCATGTGATGGCTGCCACTGCACGCCTGCAAGTACTGATCGCAACGCGCGTTGTAGGCATCATTCATGTGACCGGCGATACGGCTGGCAAATGCAGACAGCACCCGGTCCGGCATGTCCGGCAGTAGGTGGTATTGTTCTGCCTCACTGATGAAGTGCGAAGAACGGCGAGTGTTCATCCGGTAACGGGAATTAACGGCGTCGATTCGGGGCCACAGTCGGCGATGAACCACCGCTAACAGGTAGTTAAACGCGGCCTGTAGCCCCTGATGTTGCTTGAGATACTCGAAGCGTCGCCGAAAGTGATCAGCGAGGAAACGCGGTAACAGCGCCAGTTGATACAAGACTGCCTGCCCCTGTCGCAGGGTATCCGAGGACAGCGTACTGGATTCGGGCAGAATAGCCGTACGGGGGGTATTCCAGGCATATGCCCAGCGTTGTTCCCCGCTATCGGCACTTTTTTCGCTGTTGTCAGACGTCATAACCAGCCCGCGTGTTGTTTACCCAATGCATGTTTGCCGAATGATCGGCACAAATCGCCGTACCGTTTCCGGTCTGTCAGTTCGTGAATGTTGTCATCAGGACAGCGGCCGGTAATGGCGTAGCCGCTGTTCACGGATTTCCTGACAGGATACGCAGCACACCACACCGGGAATCGCCAGCCGACGAGCCTCGGGAATCGGTGCCTCGCAATCCTCACAGACTAATGCCGATGGGATGACGGGCGCGGTGCGTGCATGCGCAATTTGTGCATCCAGCAGCAACGCTTGCTGCTCCTGAGAGATGTCCATACTGTCTGCCATCAGTGCGCCTCCCACAGCTGGTGCCGCATGTTTTCTGCTTCCTGTTGCAAGAGCGCTACCAGTTCCTGTGCAGATAAATGCTCCTGACAGGCGTGTTGCGCCAGATTATCCAGATGCTCGCTGTAGCGATGAGCGAGGTCGGTGCGCCAGCTATCCTGTGGGCGGCTACCCGGTGGGATGACGCTTGTGTAGTGCCTTTTTTGGTTGTTTTTCATACATTCTCCTGATAATAAGCCGCAACAAGTCCTGCCAGCCAAAATGGCGGCCTGTCTGGCGGCGGTTGAGTTAACGGCGATAGTTTTCTGATGAAATCTGCCGTCAGCGGTAAAAACGGGTGCTAGCGAAAATAATGTTCGGGTTTGATACTGGACAGAATGTCGGGGGCATCGCTAAACAGGCTGTGTAATTCACCGGCAGCGCGAACCAGTGCATCTGTCCATTGGCAATCTGGCTCATCGATACGCCGCAACGGGTGGTTGAATTCCCGCGCTGTGAGCCCGGCGTGGAAAAACAGTGTGCGGCGCTCGCTCAGGCGTAAGCGGGTAACCAGTGGCAATACATCATTTCTTGCCTTCACGTCCGACCCGCCAAATGCGTTGCGTAGTTCATTTAACGCACTGACAACCCTTTCTCTTGCCATTTCATCCATTTCATCTAGCAGATAGACACACCAACGTTGGTGCAAGGCAGCATGAAAACACAGCGTGCGCCGATAGCGTTCCGAAAGCCGTTGGTAAAACAGGCACGTCTGTTCCCAGCGCGAATCAGCAAAATGTTTTCCAAGCAACGCCCGCAAATTAGGCGGTAGAGCCTGCAGGTGATTGGCGGTAAAGGCATAATGCGGTTTCATGATGACACCCGCTGGCCGTCACGGCCGTTTGGTCGGCTACCGAACTGAGGGTGTGGGTACTGAACTTTAGTAGAGTTCGAATTTCCGAATTTCGTGGTAAAGTCATTAGTACCATTCACAACGGCTAAATGGCAGTGCCAATTTGGCAGTGGCTGTAACGTTGCAACAAGTGAAAATGCGTCCGGTTTCCAATCAGGAGTGAACGGCGTTTTTGCATTTGCAAAATAATTGGAACTGGGGAGATTGATTGCGGCACGGTATCTATTCCCTGTAACAGGTGGATAGTGCCAGAGAGCAGCTATTGCCGATACCGTTTGCATCGCGTTGTGCAAGCAGGTGAAAGTCGCTGTTACCTGGGCAGGCATAAAATGATGCATTCGATAATCTATGGCTACCGGCGTTGCGATGACACAAAAAGCACTCACTGACGTAGGATTTTCCTCAGAAATGAGCGATAGAATTGAAATCTCGTCCGACATAAAGCAATATCTCCCCCAGGCCAGGGTGTTCTATGGTGTTACATGTGCTATGTAGACACTATAAAACACGTAACGTGTATATGTAAATACTCGTGAGGTGTTTTTGAATACAAATAGTGATGCCGTGTCTGCGGCCTCCGTGCTTGAGCGCATCATGTCAAGCTATGGAGTAAAGACTCAGAAGGAACTGAGCGAGGTAACTGAAATACCTACCAATACAATCAGTAACTGGGTTCAGCGAGGGAACGTGCCGGGTAACATTATTCTTAAATGTGCGCTAGATACTGGAGCCGAAGCAGGATGGCTGGTAACTGGTGAGTTTGCAAATGCGAATGTCTTTGCTCATAAATCACCGCTGAAAGGTAAAGCGCTTTATGAGCAAATTCTATCATCGGGTGGTAAGGCGGTACTGCGTCGTATGCTTGATGCCTATGGCTTTAGTACGCAAAAAGAGTTGGGCGACTTACTGGGCATTGCACCCGGGACGATCAGTACCTGGATTCGTCGAGATTTCTTTCCTGGGGATGTGGTCGTTACCTGCGCGCTGGATACCGGGGTGTCACTGGCGTGGCTGGCGACCGGTAAAGGATCGCCGCAACAGCATGATACGCCGGTGAGCCGTCATGATGACGCGGGTATTACCCTGATTCCACGCAATGTACTAAAAACGGGTAAATTGCAGGAAGCAGGGGAGTGGAAAGCTGACCCGCAATGCATTCCTGCTGGCTTGCATGCGCCGTTGCTGGTAGAGGGGAGCACCGCTTCCTGGCTGGTGGATACCGGTATTACCAGCATCAGCAATGGGCGTTGGTTGCTGGATATTGACGGTAAAAACGATATCTATGATGTAGCTCTGCTGCCGGGGCGCAAAATGCAGGTTGAAGGCGGCGGCTCGCAATTCCAGTGTGGAGTCGACGAGGTCACTCCCCGTGGGGTGGTGGTGCTGACGTTAACGCCCAGTCTCTAAAATCAACATCAACACATATGGCGTGCTGAGGTGCGCCGTATGTGTTCTCTCTTCGTCATTATCCTTGTAAATCTGTCGCGGCGGCGGTGATTGTGCAGCTGTCAGCAGCGTGTGCCTGCGGTTTCCTGCCCATCGTAACGGCATCACGCCAATATTACACACCTATAAAAATTCACCATCAAATAATCGTCATGGCGTTAACATTGTAATTACATTAATTGCTGTGGTTATCACAGTGGAATGAAACGGCGAATTATAGCTAATTATTATTATGTTGTTTTTTTATTTTTCACATTATTGTTTGTGCTCATTTTTAGGGTAAAGATTTATTTATTCTACATTATTGTGATTTATTGAATATTTGATTGAAAAAAGATGAGTTGTGATAGTTGTCTAATTATTCGGTGTTCTTGGGTGTTTTTATTAAACTACGCTTTATACAGGCCGATAATTTTTAAGTTGGGATGCGGGGTCATAAAACCTGGATGGTAGTGAATCTCTGAATTATTACGTGACGATGTTTTTATCCGTCATCGTTGCTATGCGTTACGCCTTGTGCTTGGGCTGCAGGAGAATCAATAGGCTTGCAGTCTGGTGATGGCAGAAATAAATACGCTGGTGAGCAGATTACGATAATCATAAACAGGTGATGCTATGAGTATTTTGGGTGAAAAATACGATAATCTTAAAGTGGGAACCCGGCTGTCATTAGGGTTTGGCTTAGTGCTGCTATTGTCGCTAGTGGTATTGATATCCGGCGTCGTCGGATTCCGAACCATCGATGATAGTAATACTAAGGTGCAGGTGACGAATGATCTTAATGCCACACTGGCGCAAGCGCGCGTGTTGCGTACGCAATTCCAGTTCACGCACGATTACAATGTTATTGAGAAGAATGGGGTGCTGGTTAATAAAATGGTCGACATCCTCACTCAGGCTAAAAATCTGAGCTGGGATAAGAATACCCTGGATGATGTCGAACGTATCGATCAGGATTTGAAGGCTTATAGCGCGACACGAGAAGCGTTTATTGCGGCCAGTAAAAAGCGCGATACCGCAGGATTGGCAATCAGCCAGGACGACAGTGAAAAAGTGCTGGAAGCGTTCCAGAGCCAATGGCAGCAGGTAACCGGGCTCCCTTCTGATACCCAGGTGGTACTGTATCAACTGGGTGAACGCATGTCGGATATTCGTGATGTAGCCCATGATTTGTTGCTGGCACCGTCTGATAACACGCTGGCCGTGACGCTAAAGAGTATTGATACGGCGGAAAAAGCCATTAAAGAAAAAGCCGGGCAGTTGCCAGCAGCGATACAAGCCAGCCTGAAAACGGCCTGGGATTATTTCCTGGTATATCGTCAATCTGCCGGTGCCTATTTGGCAGCATTTCAGGATGAAACCCGTGCCAGTCAGGCCATGACGGCATCGGCGGATAAACTGAATAAAGATGTCGCGGCCCTGTTTAGCCAGCAACTGACTAACTCCACTCAAACCACTCGTTCATCGGAATTAAAAATGATGGTGACCGGGCTGACGGTGGTGCTGTTTGGCATCATCATGGCATGGCGTATTTCGGTGCAGATTGTGACGCCGCTTAAACAAGGGCTGTCGGTGGCTGAACGTATCGCCGATGGTGATCTTTCATCATCAGTGAGTTCTTCACGCCGTGATGAGCTAGGTATGTTGATCACTGCCATGGCGAATATGAATGACAAATTACGCACCATGATTCGGGATATTCGCGAAGGGGTCGGAAATGTGGCATCGGCGTCGGCCGAGATCGCGGCCGGTAATACAGACTTGTCGTCCCGCACGGAGCAGCAGTCGGCAGCCGTGGTGGAGACTGCTGCTAGTATGGAACAGCTGACCTCAACGGTAAAACAGAACTCGGAAAACGCGCATCATGCCTCACAGCTGGCCTCAGAAGCCTCACAAAATGCCATTAAAGGCGGTGAGATTGTCAGTAACGTGGTGAAAACCATGAATGATATCTCCAGCAGTTCTAAGCGCATTTCCGAAATTACCTCGGTTATCAATAGTATTGCGTTCCAGACCAACATTCTGGCGCTGAATGCGGCGGTTGAGGCGGCAAGAGCGGGCGAGCAAGGGCGTGGTTTTGCTGTCGTCGCCAGCGAGGTGCGTAATCTGGCGCAGCGTAGTTCACAGGCGGCAAAAGAAATTGAAGGGCTGATTCAGGAGTCGGTATCGCGGGTGAATACCGGCTCAGAGCTGGTGGATGATGCAGGTAAAACCATGCAGGATATCGTCCGCTCAATTACCCATGTATTTGACATCATGGGGGAAATTGCTTCGGCATCTGATGAGCAAAGTCGCGGGATTAGTCAAATCGCCCAGGCAGTGACTGAGCTGGATAGCACCACGCAGCAAAACGCCGCGCTGGTGGAAGAGTCCTCCTCGGCGGCCAATGCGTTGGAAGAGCAGTCGCAGTTACTGATGCAGGCGGTATCGGCGTTCCATTTAGGTGACGATTCCCATACACACCACCATACCCATACTTCCGGTGCTGCAACCAGTCAGGCGCTATTGCTGGGTAAACCGTCGTCCGGTAAATCGAGTCAGTCAGGACGCAAACACACCGCGAAGACGGATAAGTCGTCTGGTAGTGCTAAACACCATTCTGACAAAGATGAGTGGGTGAAGTTTTGATGGGTGAGTGACGTTTTGATGAGTGAGTGACGTTTTGATGAGTAGTGAAAGGAAAGTCTGTCCATAATAGTCGGTCTTTATTACATCAGTTTGGGCAATGTCGTTACCGTTACGGCATTGCCCTTTTTTTATGCGATCTGGGTTATGGAAGGTCGTTTATTGGGGACGTGTGTTGAACATCTGTCTGTCGCATCATGTGTAGAGTGAGTCAAGAACATTGGACGAAGCGCTAGTGGATTAGCGGTCACGGTATTCGTGGGCCGGTTTCCAGTACCCGCTGCGAAAATCGTCAATCGGAAAGCAGCCGCCATTACGGATTTGTTGCTCCTCCATGGCGCTCAGACACTGTGGTTCATTGATATAGGTTCCCGCGACCAGACTCTCGCAGTTACCCCCCAGGTAACAGACAAAGATCACCAGTGCGAACATAGATTCCTCAACAGGTTACTACGCCTTGATTGTGAGTGTAGATGAAAAACGCCGATCGGGAACGCCGCAAGCGGCGACCCGGTCAAAGATTAATCGATGAAATTGAAGATTAATCGATAGCAAGCACAAGATTGGCACCATCGCGAACCAGATCGCGAGGCAGGGTGTTTTTCAGCCGCCGACCAACACGTTTGCTGAGCCCCAGCGGGGTCTGCTGCCAGGTCAGTAACATGTCGTCATGGTCGCTGAAGGCGGGAGGATAAATGTCTTTTCCCCGGAACCAGTCCACGGCCTGTTCTGCAGTAAGCTCGAAGGCGTTCGGGCTCTGTGGGTCGCCCAGTGCCACAATGGCTTCATGCTGCCAGCGATACCCTTTGGCAAAACGCTCCGCCAGTTTGATGCCGATGCGGGAGAAGCGCATTTTACCCAGCATGGGTTGCAGTGCGGTTGGAAACAACCAGATCTCGTCGTCACGCTGCCATAGCTGTAACTGCTGATCTGACCATCGCAAACCCAACCGTCGGGCGCTTTGGCTAATCAACTGTGCGTCTTTATTGCTGAGTGGTGTAAATGGCAGCTTGCCCGGTTTGTAATCCGGCGGTGCCAGCGGCGGTACGCTCGCAGTTTTACGCAAGCGCGCCACAAAAAAACCTTCACTGTCATAAATCTGTGGGAAGACGTGCAGGAATCCCTCGTCCGTCAGAGCCTGATGCGCTTGTGGGAACAGATCTTTTAGCGACTCGATTTCACACGCACCGGGGAATTGTTGCATTAACCAATGGCACACCTGCTGGTTTTCCTGATGATTCAGGGTACAGGTGGAATAAATCAGCACCCCGCCCGGTTTCAATGCATGGAAGGCGCTGAGTATCAGGTCGCGTTGAGTGGTAGCGATATCAGCGATGCTTTCCAGCGACCAGTGACTCATGGCAGCAGGATCTTTCCTGACCACACCTTCGCCAGAGCAAGGGGCATCCAGCAGGATGGCGTCAAAGGTTTCAGGCAAGGCGTTGCCGAAGACCCGGCCGTCAAAGTGTGTCAGCGTAGTATTGCTCACGCCACAACGATGCAGGTTGGCGTGCAGAACTTTTACCCGACTGGCGGAGTATTCGTTGGCGACAATCAATCCCTGATTGTTGAGATGGGCGGCAATCTGGGTGGTTTTAGAACCGGGGGCGGCGGCCATATCCAACACCCGCTCTGGGGTATCATGCCCCATGAACAGCGCACTGACCGGTAACATCGAACTGGCTTCCTGGATATAAAACAGGCCGCTCAGGTGTTCGAGCGCATTACCCAGCCGCATCACTTCTTCATCTGCGTTGAGCAGCCAAAAACCGTCGTGACACCAGGGTACTGCTTCCATTTCCCAACCGTAGGGGGCGACCAGCGTGAGAAAATCAGGCACGCTGATTTTCAATGTGTTGACGCGGATACTACGGCGTAATGGCCGCTGGCAGGTATCGATGAAGTCATCCATGTTCAGGTGCGCAGGCATGATGGCTTGCATAGCGGTCAGAAAATCGGGAGTGAGGGAAGCAGGAATAGGTTTAGCCACAGCAGCGTTTCCGTTACAACAATCAAAGTGTGAATCTTACCATATCCCAGTGATGGGAAGGGATGGCGGCTCGTCGCTTCAGATGCAGTGAGCCGCCGCCTGTACTTATCGTTCCGGCAGGGCGGTTCCCCAGTCACGCCAGCCACTGGGTTCTTCGCTATGCAACAGGAAGTGTTTACCGGCCTGTGCTGTCGGTGCCAGCGGTGTGGTGGGAGGGGTGGCAAAGGCGATGCCGCCACGAATGAATTGCTGGAACGTCCCGCTCTTGATAACACCGCCGGTCAGGCCAAATTGCAGGTTATAGCCGGAAGCCAGCCAGAATACCGAGTTATCGCGTACCAGATGAGCATGGCGTTTACTGATACGCAGCGCGACAGAGACTCGGTCGGACAAGGTGCCGAGCGACAGGCCGGTCACCGTGCCGACCTCAATACCGCGAAACAGTACCGGGGTGCCAATCTGTAGCGATCCGGCTTCAGCGGTATCCACGCTGATATTGAGCCCGTCCTGATAGCGTGAGTCGGAAATCGTGGCTTTTTGCAGTTCAAAACTGCGGGTAACGGCACCGTTACCCGGTTCGACGTTGATATAGGGCTGGATCAGCGTTTCCAGGTGGTTGACCCCAGCGGCGGAGATTTCGGGTGTCACCACCGAAAAACGGGTACCCGCACGGGCAAAATGGCGAACGTATTCCGGGTATAGCACCGCCTGTACTCGCACTTCGTCGCGTTGCTCCGCCAGTTTGAGTGACTCCAGTTGGCCGATGTCGATGCCAAGATAACGGATTGGCATACCGGCGGAGAGCTTGCTGGCATCGTAGGTGCGTAATGTGATTCGGCTGCCAATGGCTCTGGCGGCGGTTTCATTGCTGTACAACGGGCGTTTGCCACCTTGCACATCGGCAGCGCCCTCCACATTGTCAAAACTAATCGCCCCTTTCAGCGCGCGGCTGAGCGGAGACGCCTGCACCGTCAACCCAGCACCGTTCAGTTGCACGCGTGCGCCGCCCTCGGCCCAGAATACGCTGTTATCGGTGAGCAGTTTGCGGTATTCCGGCCGAATATAAACATCGATTTCGAAGGTGTCGGCTTTGGGGCGAATACGGGTAATTTCACCGACCTGAAATTTTCGATACAGCACGACGGATCCATCCTGAATATCTGGCAGGCTGTCGGCCAATAACGTCAGCGTGGTGGGGGGCATTGTCCCCTGAATACCGGCACCGGCTTTTTCCCGATCGCTATAGAGCGGGTAACGTGATTGTGCCTCACCAGTCGAGCCCGGTAACACGGTGACACCACCGTTAAGCCACTCTTGCGCGCTGGCGCCCAGCATCTGTACGCCGTCCAGCCCGAGTTTGACATTGACCCGGCTACTGGCGACAAATTGACTGTCTTTATGCAGCAGGTGGCGGTATTGGCGGTCGATAACGGCGGTAAAACTCACACCGTTATCGGTCAGCGTGCGTTGAACAATGCGACCAATTTGCACACCGTGCAACATAATCGGCTGGCCGCTGTCGATACCGTAACTCTGGTCGGCCGTTAATTCGATGTTAAGCGCACCGGGCTGTTGCAACTGCTGTTGTGTCGCGTCAGCCACGGTAAAGTGTTGCTTCGGTTCGCCCTCGCCGGGGATGAGCGTCAGTGTCGTCCCCCCTAACAGGCTGGGCAGGTTGAGATCACTGAGCGATAAACGCGGTGCGGCCAGTTCAATGCGGGTGTTGTCGCGCATCAGCGGCACCACGGACGGGTCGACAATTAATTCACCGGTGACGCGCTGGTTGGCTTCCAGGGTGAGTCGTTGCAGTGTCCCCACCTCCAACCCTTGATACAGCAAGGGAGTATGCCCGGCTTGCAGTTTATCGCCAGAAGGCAAGTCCAGTGTTATCGACACGCCACGCTGGCTGTGTGCCAGATCCGGATACAAATCATAAATTTGGTCCGCAGAGGCAGGCTCGCTCTGTTCGGGCGAATCAAAGGCGATAGCACCGTTAACCAGTGCCGATAGATTTTGCATTTCAACGGTCGCCCCGCTGAAACTGACATCGGCTTTTAGCCCGGAAACGTTCCAAAAGCGGCTGTTCTTTTTCACCAACCCGGTGAAACGGCGGTCGATCAATACGTCAATCGTCACACCACGGTGATCGGCATTAACGCTGTAGTCGTAGACTTTCCCAACCGGAATCTTCCGGAAATAGACCAGCGAACCGGCATTGAGCGATCCCAGGTCGTCAGCATGCAGATGCACCAGTAATTCACCACTGTTAGCGCGATATTTCGGCTGATTATCTTGTGCGGTGAAGTGTGTCGACGGGTCGCCACGGCCGGGCAGCATGCCGATATAGTTACCGCCGACCAGCGCATCTAGCCCCGATACCCCGGCCAGCGAGGCTTTGGGCGTCACCAGCCAGAACTGGGTACCGCTGCGTAGCGCATCCTTCATGTCGTTACGGATGCTGGCGACGACCTGAATCGTACGCAAATCATCGCTGAGTTTTATGTTGCGCACAGTACCGACTTCCACCCCTTGATAACGCACCGGGGTGCGACCGGGCACAATGCCGTCCGCTGAGACGAAATCAATCGTTACCGTCGCACCACGCTCCTGCTGGTTGGTGTAGAGCAACCAACCAGCAATCAGCAGGGCGACAACGGGCAGTAACCAGAAAGGCGACAAGCGGCGTCGGGATTTGATGCGGGCTTCAGCGGCGGGCATCGGCGTTGAGTTCGACATTGTTATCCTATGAATTTAGTCATTATCCCATATCAGTCGACTATCCAGCCATTCGACAGACAATATGGTCAAAATAACGGCAGCGCCAAAATAAAGCGCCGCAGGTCCCATGGTAAAAGCAAGCAATTGGTCGCGGTTAACCAGCGACATGGTCAGCGCGATAACGAACAGGTCGAGCATCGACCAACGCCCAATCCAGGTCATCAGGCGCAGCAGACGCATACGGAGCATGCGGCCGGTTTTCATCCGAAAATGGATGCTGACCAGCAGAAATGTGGTGATGATAACCTTACTGAACGGCACCAGAATACTGGCGATAAAAACCACCAGCGCCACCGGGACATTACTGGTTGCCAGCGACATAATGCCGGAAAAAATGGTGTCCTCGCGGCGAACGCCGTTGACATAAATGATTGAGATCGGCATCAAATTGGCAGGCAACAGCAGAATAACGGCGGAAATCAACGCCGACCAGGATTTTTGCAGGCTATAAGGACGGCGCGGCGTGAGCGGCACATGGCAACGACGGCAACGGCCTTGATGGTCAGGCTGTGCAGTAAAATGACAGGACAGGCAGACCAGCGCCTCTGCTGGGGCAGAGGTTGCTGGTTGTGGATCACGCTGTGGGTGTTGTGGGTCTCGTTGTGGATAGTAGCGCTGCCAGAGTTGCTCGGTATTAAGGTGAATCAGGGTCAGCAGGCTTAGCGCCATCAGCACCAGAAACGCCAGTAACCCATTGCCGGGCAGGACTTCGGAAAATTCACGCACTTTAATCGACGCGACCGCCAGACCGACCAGATACACATCCAGCATGACCCACTCTTTCAGGCGTTCGAAGAGCAGCAATACCGGACGCAGGTTCATGCCGACGCGTGGAGCGAAAAACAGATACAACAGGGCGAAGACCAGCGTGAGTGGAGCCCCGATAGTACAAAATGCCACGATACTGGCGGTGACCGGGTGGCCCTGGCGTGTCATTTGCCAGATACCTTCCAGCAAGCTGGCATTGATGGACACACCCAGCAGGCGAATGTTGAGCAGCGGCTCGGTATAGGCAAACGGCATCAGAAGCAGCATGGCGATGGCCATTGATACCAGCCGTGAGATAGACCAATCGCGGCCGCTGGCAAGGTGTGCCACACAGCGCGGGCAGTGGCCGTGTTGATGGCGTTTGAGCCGGGGCAACATGAAGGGCTGGTCGCATTGTGGGCAACGCTGAAAGCGGCGCGGCGCTACAGGCGGCGAGTCGGCCGACTCGATAGGCGCAGCGGCGTTATAAATTTTCATATTTCCTGCGGGCAGGTTAACAGGACAGGTATTATCATAGTGTAACTGAATGATGGATGACACAAAATCACTGCTACTCTTGTCAGGTCACATGGTGACGTCATCAGACGGTATCCTGCATGCATTTACCGATGTCGGGCGCTGTATAACGCACAATAACCGCTGCTTTATGAGCGCCCCGTGCGGTGAAAGTTGGGCTGACAAGAGAAATCCTGTAGCATCCCGACGCGAGACTTTATGTAATGTGCTGCGGACATCAGCCGCCCGGCGGTCCGTAAAGACAATTTCTGCCTATGCAAATGATGAAAAAAGAACAATTCTACAATGAACTGGAACGCGACCTGACCGCGCTGATTGCCGGTGAAGATCGCTTCCTCACGATATTATCAAACAGCAGTGCGTTACTGTTTGAACGATTGGATGGTGTGAATTGGGCCGGCTTTTATTTGCTGGAAGGCGACACGCTGTTTCTGGGGCCGTTTCAAGGGCGCCCGGCTTGTGTGCGCATTCCAGCAGGAAAAGGGGTCTGTGGTAGAGCTATTGCGGAAAACCATGTTCAACGGGTTGGCGATGTTCATGCGTTCCCCGGTCACATCGCCTGCGATGCCTCCAGCAATGCTGAAATCGTGTTGCCGCTGATGGTTGATGGTCAATTGATTGGCGTACTGGATATCGACAGCACGGTCCATGACCGATTTGACGCCGAAGACGAAGCCGGTTTACTGGCTATCGCCGCGGTGTTATGCCGCCAATTGTCACAGAGCGATCTGCTATCTTTCATCAATTCTCTTATGTTGCGACAAGGATAACGTAGCAATTGCCGATGGCGTCATTATAATGACGCCTGTTCATGCCTGCGCTGGTTGGCAAACCCGTTGTAATCAGGAAATTTCATGGAAAATCAACCTAAGTTGAACAGTAGTAAAGAAGTGATCGCCTATCTGGCAGAGCGTTTCCCGCTTTGTTTCACGCTTGAAGGCGAAGCGCGTCCGTTAAAGATTGGTATTTTTCAGGATCTGGTCGAACGCGTGTCCGAATCTGAACACGTTAGCAAGACGCAGTTGCGCTCTGCGCTTCGTCTTTATACGTCAAGCTGGCGTTATCTGTATGGCGTTAAACTCGGCGCTCAACGTGTTGACCTTGATGGCAACCCGTGCGGCGAGCTTGAGCAGCAGCATGTGGAGCATGCCCGCAAGCAACTGGAAGAGGCTAAGGCCCGCGTCCAGGCTCAGCGTGCCGAGCAACAGGCGAAGAAACGCGAGTCCGGTGAAGCCGAACCTTCCCGTCCGCGTCCGTCTGCTGGCAAAAATGCCCCGCGTCGTGAACGTGATGCCGCTGGTGCCGCGCCGCGCAAGCCGCGTCCGTCTACTCCTCGCTCCACACAGACCGCGTCTCCGTCATCCGATAAATCCCAACCTCGTCAACCTAAAGCAGCCCGTGCGGTAACACCGGAACGGCAAGCGGTGACGGATATTTCCAGCTTGCAAATCGGCCAGGAAATCAAGGTCAGGGCTGGCAAAAACGCCATGGATGCCACTGTGCTGGAGATCGCTAAAGACGGGGTCAGGGTACAACTGGCTTCTGGTCTGGCGATGATCGTACGCGCAGAACATTTGCAGTTCTGATACGGAGGCCAACCAGGGCATGAACAAATTTGTTAAAGCAGTCGCATTAACCTGGCTTTTGCTGTCCGGGGGCAGTTTTGCCAGCGAGAACATTACCCGCGCAGACCAAATTCCCCAACTGCAGCCAGAAGCGCAGCATTCTACCGTCAGTGAGCGCGTGGCATCGCGCTTTCTACGTTCTCACTATCGTCAATTCATGCTGGATGCGCAATTTTCCGGCAAGATCTTCGACCGTTATCTCAACATGCTGGATTACAGCCATAACGTGTTGTTGGCTTCAGACGTGGCGCAGTTTGCCGGTCAGAAGGGCGAGTTAGGGGAAAATCTGAAGAATGGCAAGCTCAGCCTGCCATACGCCATGTACAACCTGGCTCAGAAGCGCCGTTTCGAGCGTTACCAGTATGCGCTGACGCTGCTGGAAAAGCCGATTAACCTCAACGGCAACGATTTCATCGACCTTGATCGCGCTAAAGCGCCCTGGCCGCAAAGCGTAGACGAACTCAACGCACTGTGGGATGCCAAGGTCAAATATGACTGGCTGAGCCTGAAACTGACCGGCAAAACCGATGCGGAAATCAAGGAAACCTTGACCAAACGCTATCAGTTTGCGATTCGTCGCCTGGTCCAGAGCAATAGCGAAGATGTGTTCCAGATCATTATGAATGCCTTCGCGCGGGAAATCGATCCGCATACCAGTTACTTGTCTCCCCGCAACACTGAACAGTTCAATACTGAAATGAGCCTGTCGCTCGAAGGTATTGGCGCCGTGCTGCAGATGGATGAAGATTACACCGTCATCAATTCTATGGTACCGGGCGGTCCGGCCGCGAAAAGCAAACGCATTAGCGTTGGCGACCGTATCGTAGGCGTCGGGCAGGCTGGTAAGCCGATGGTCGATGTGATCGGCTGGCGTCTTGATGACGTGGTGGCGCTGATCAAAGGGCCGAAAGGTAGCAAGGTGCGTTTGGAAGTCTTGCCAGCAGGTAAAGGCACCAAAACGCAAACCATCACGCTGACCCGTGAGCGCATCCGTCTGGAAGACCGCGCGGTGAAAATGTCTATCAAGGATGCCGGCAAAGACAAAGTCGGCGTGCTGGATATCCCCGGTTTCTACGTTGGGTTGACCGATGACGTGAAAGTACAGTTGCAAAAACTGGAGAAAGAGCACGTCAGTAGTATCGTCATCGACCTGCGTGGCAACGGTGGTGGTGCGTTAACCGAAGCAGTCAGCCTGTCGGGGCTATTCATTCCTACCGGGCCAGTGGTGCAGGTTCGCGACAACAACGGCAAGGTTCGTGAAGATAGCGACACGGATGATACTATCTATTACAAAGGTCCATTGGTGGTGCTGGTTGATCGGTTTAGCGCCTCGGCGTCAGAGATTTTTGCTGCCGCGATGCAGGATTATGGCCGTGCGCTGATTGTGGGTGAGCCCACCTTCGGCAAGGGTACGGTGCAGCAATACCGTTCTCTTAACCGTATTTACGACCAGATGTTGCGTCCCGAGTGGCCTGCGCTGGGTTCGGTGCAGTACACCATCCAGAAGTTCTATCGCATTAACGGCGGCAGTACTCAGCGTAAAGGGGTCACGCCTGATGTTGTGATGCCGACCGGCAACGAGGCGGTGGATACCGGCGAGAAGTTTGAAGATAACGCCTTGCCGTGGGATAGCATCAAACCGGCCAGTTATACCGTGATGGGCGACATGAAACCGTTGTTGCCGTGGCTGATTGAACAGCACAACGCACGTATCGCCAAGGATCCGGAGTTCCAGTATATCCAGCAGGATGTGTCGCGTTATCAGGAGATGAAAGAGAAACGTAATCACGTGTCGTTGAATCTGGCGCAGCGCCAGAAAGAAAACAACGAAGACGAGGCGACGCGTCTGCAACGCATCAACGATCGACTGAAACGTCAGGGTAAAGCGCCGTTGAAGTCGCTGGATGACCTGCCGAAGGATTATCAGGATCCAGATGCGTATCTGAATGAGACCGTCCAGATTGCGGAAGACCTGTCTAAGCAGGAAGCGAAATCACAGTAATGGTGCCGTGGCGTCACGGTGAACCATAAAACAAAAAGCCCGGTGAGAAAGCCGGGCTTCTTACATCAGGATTAATCAGTTGTTCCAGTCTAAGCGGTTCAACTCAAACAAATATCATCGTTTCGTGCCTGACAGGCTTCATTCACCGCATAACCCTGTTCAACATCGCGCGCGGCCGCTTCTTGTTTACAGGTCACCCGCTCTGACGCAGGATCTCGATCAACTCCTGTAGGCCCGGTGGAACCTGACGGTGACCGGGATAGTAGATGTGGAACGCCGGTTCTACCGGTGCCCAATCCGGCAGCACCACCTGCAATTCGCCACACTGCAAGTGCTCGCGGACACGATCTTCCAGGCAGTACATGATCCCTCCGCTGGCAACCGCAATGTCGATACCCAATGTCGTTTCGTTCACACAGAGCTGGCCCGGCACATCAATAGCGCGGTGTTCGCCATCTTTCTCGAAGTCCCATCGGTAGATGACTCCTTGGCCGGTACGGATTTGGATGCAGTTGTGTAACTTCAGGTCTTCGGGGACGTGCAGTGGCGCGCTGCGATGAAGGTAGCGCGGTGACGCTACCGCGACCCACTTGAGCGGCGAGCCGATCCTGACCGCAACGCAGTCTTCTGGCACCGTGCCGCCGAAACGGATACCGGCATCGAAGCCTGCGGCCACGATATCAATCATATGGTCATCTACCGCGACCTCGACGTCGACGTCGGGATAGCTATGCAGGAACTTCGGCAGGTGTGTGGCCAGCAAGAGTCGGGCGCCGTCTTGCAGCGCGTTCAACCGCAGCCTGCCCACTGGCCGGTCGCGATGACGATTCACGTCCGCCAAGGCTCCACCAATTTCAAGAAAGCCGATTTCCAGCCGTTTTGCCAGGTTGTCACCCGCCTCGGTTGGCGACACCGTGCGACTGGTGCGGTTGAGCAGGCGCACGCCCAGCCGGGCTTCCAGGTTGCGTATGGCATGGCTCAGTGCCGAGGTGGTGATACCCAGTTCAACAGCGGCCTGGGTGAAGCTGCGCAAACGGTGGATGACCAGGAAAGAGTTCAGGTCGGCCAGGTCGGCTCTCGATAAGCGCGCGGTGGGGCGAACACTCATGACAAATACCCATCGATGAATTCAATTTCACGAATCATTGAATATAACTCAATTGTTTATCTATTTAATGGCCTTATCATACAAAAAATATCAACAATAAGGTGATTGTTGGCCTGTGTTTCACTTTGTCCTGTTTGTCCTCTACCTCTATGTGGTGTGCCGCTTCGTGTTCCCGCTGCCTTGGCGCATGAGATACCACGTGTTGCTGGCCATCGTTCTGCTACTGACGTCCAAGTATCATCTGATCCAGCAATGGGTCTTCGGGACGATGTTTTCCCCGGAGATACCACGTGCATGGGTGGTACTATTTGGTGGGCTGTTCTGCGTCTTCGTACTGTTATTTTTCCTCACGGCAGTATTCGACGTGCTGCTGGGAGTCGTTTGGCTGGTACGGCGCGGTAGGGCTGTTGATGAACGATTCCGTACACGGGCCCGCTATATCGTGGGAATTGCGGCGCTTGTTCTCTCAGCCATCGGTGTGCATCAGTCCATGCAAATTCCGGAGGTGCGACGCATCGAGCTGACATTGCACGATCTGCCCCCGACTCTGGATGGCTTTCGTCTGGTGCAGCTCACCGACCTGCACATTAGCCGATTGCTGAACGGCCCGTGGGCACGGCAGGTTGTCGAGCGCACTAACGCCCTGAATCCTGATCTGATTGTCATCACCGGCGACTTGATCGACGGCACAGTATCGGCCCGGCACGACGATGTGAAACCGCTAAGGGATCTACGCGCCAGACATGGCGTCGTAACGATCTTGGGTAATCACGAGTACTATTTCAACGCCGCTCAGTGGACAGACGTGTTTGAGCAATTGGGTATGCACGTGCTGGTTAATCAGCATCAGCGTATATCGGTAGATGGTGTTGGGCTTGTCGTGGTGGGTCTGGCTGACCTTGCCGCCCTTGAATACGGTCAACCAGGTCCCGATGCTGCACACGCCTTGCAAGACGTGCCTCATGAAGCCGCAACGGTATTGCTGACCCACCGTCCGGTAGACACCACGATGCACGCGCAGTCCGGCGTCGATCTTCAACTGGCGGGGCACACTCACGGCGGAATGATTCGGGGCTTCGATGCCCTAATGGTCGCGCCACTCAATGATGGCTTCGCCTCCGGCTACTACTCCGTTGCTGACATGCACCTGTATGTCAGCAATGGCACGGGGCTCTGGAATGGATTCCCGATCCGTCTCGGCGTACCCGCCGAGATCACGGAAATCACACTTAGGTCGCCCGATCGCTAACACTTTATTTTGGGAGAGAACAACGATGCATCCAGCAATTCGTAGAAACGGCGTCGCAGTCATTACAGGTGGTGCAGTGGGCATAGGTTACGCCATCGCCCATCGACTTGCTCAGGAAGGTATGCAGCTTGTGCTACTGGACAGGGATGCAACGGCCCTGATGGCAGCGACTGACCGCCTGCAGGCGACTTTCCCGACGCTGACCCAACGTAGCGTGGTCGGGGACGTGACCGACCACGCCATCATCGAACGGTTGTATCAGGAAGCGGTCTCGCTCGGCGAGATCGCGCTGTTGATCAACAATGCTGCGATCATCAAAGGCGCGGGTCCCTGGGAAGACACCGAGCAATGGCACCGGATCATGGATATCAACTTCTGGGCCATCCTGGCACTACAGCAGCGTTTTGTGCCCACCCTGATCGAGCAGGCTTCGGTCAGTGCCATTGTCAATCTGGGTTCCAAGGAGGGCATCACCACACCACCGGGTAATGCGGCTTACAGTGTGTCCAAGGCAGCCGTGCGTGTTCTGACGGAACAACTCGCGCATGAGCTGTATGAACGTGTGCAAAATCACGTGACGGCACACCTGCTTATTCCTGGCTGGACATTCACCCCGATGAACTTCCCCAATGCGTCGGCGGATGCCCTCCAGCCGACGGGGACATGGCGTGCCGATCAGGTCGCAGAGCGGATGATCGAGAGCTTGAATGCCGGTGACTTCTACATATTCTGCCAAGACAACGACGTAACCCGTGAAATGGATCAGCGTCGAATGCAGTGGTCGGCTGATGACATGATCCAGAATCGGCCAGCGTTGTCGCGCTGGCATCCCGACTGGCGCGAGAAGTTCGCTGAGTTCATGAAGGGAGCATGACGGCGCGAACTATGAGCCTGAATGTGAACGCCGAGCGCCTGAGCACCAACAGTGGATATTCCACCTGCGCTGCCGTCAACAAGGATGTCGTCATTCGAATCCTGAAGGACTACGAGGCGGCCACTGTGTTCTTGCCCAAATGCACCCGTTATCGCTATGCCATGGGCATCAAGTCTATGTAGATACGCTGTGTTCGGATGATGTGTAGCACTCGCACAGAGTGAGTGCTACACATCGTTTGGTACATCCTCAATCAATCAGTAATTTCAAGCTGGAGAAAGACAATGACCAAGCCATTTGCGCTCATCACCGGCGGCTCAGCCGGAATTGGGCTAGAGATCGCACGCCTTCTGGCAAAAGACGGTAACGACCTTATCATCACGGGGAGAGAGAAACGCGTCTTCCTGGCGGCAGAGGAACTGCGCAAGTTTGGCGTCGAGGTGCTCCCGGTTCAATCCGATTTATCTACCGAGGCAGGTAATACCGCTGTTCTCGACGCTCTGGCATCGACAAGGCGGCCTTTGGGAATCGCAGTCCTCAATGCCGGTATCGCCATTGGTGGCGCGTTCATTGACATTCCCCTGGAACGGCATCTGCAACTCATTGCCTTGAACGTCATCTCACCCGTGCGGCTGGCCCATGCGGTGATCCCTGGTATGGTGGCAAACGGTGGCGGCAAACTCCTGTTGGTCAGTTCCCTGTCTGCCACCACACCCACGCCTTACGAGAGCGTATACGGTCCATCCAAGGCATTCTTGTCATCGTTCGGACATAGCATCCGCGAGGAGTTGTCGGGCACTGGCGTACAGGTGACGATCTTTCATCCGGGGGCGACGGCGACCAACTTCCACGCCCGTGCCGGCATGGGCAATACCGGCTTCGGCGACAACAGTTGGAAGAACGATCCGGCCTTGGTGGCGCGGCAAGGTTATGACGCCCTTATGCGCGGAGAAACCAGTTTGATCGGTGGTGACGAGGCCACCCAGGAAGCAGGTCGTGAGCACAAGCGTCTGTCTGAAGAGGAAAAAGCTCGGCGGCACGCCAGGATGGCGCGCCCGAGATGTTGAGCATGGTTGAACCTGGAGTTTCATGTCAATGGGTGGCATCTATTGGCTTCATCGCCCCTGACGAGACAGTGCTACAATTTTTGTAAAACAGCACATTACTACATGGTAGGATATCGAGGATTCAGGAAGGGTGGCACAAGCAAGGGTGTGCTCTCGGAAGGGAATGCCTGGTGAGCCAGGTAAACGGTTCCTGCGATAACCACAGGAACCAGAACGCGATACATTACCAGCCGACGCCCAGACCCAGTGAGTACAGGGTATCGTTGATGTTACCCTGTACGCTTTCGGTACGGTTGCGGGAGACTTTCATACTGACGGATGACCAGTCGGTAACTTTGAAACGCAGACCTGCACCGGCTTTGAAATAAAGCGGGGTGGTGCTGTCAAACGAACGGCCCACTTCGCCATCGCTGAACAGCTCGGTACGTTTGCTGAACAGGAAACGATCGTAGCTCCACTTCAGGCCACCGGAGTAGAAGTTGTCTTCGGTGTTGTTCTGATAAGTAAACGTCTGGGAGTTCACCAGCGTTGTAATCGAGAACGCACCCAGATCGTTATCCCAGAACTGGTAACCCGGACCGGTACCCACAGAGCGGTTAATCTTGATGTTTTCTATCCAGTCGCGTTTGTATTCATAGCGACCCTGCCAGAACCAGTGCTCGTCGATGAATTTATCCAGCGCGTATTCACCGTCGGCGTTTTTGGTGCTTTCCACATTGTCTTCTTTGGTCATGTGGTAGCTGGCATCCAGGTTGTGACGCCATGTGCCGTGGCGCAGGCGCGTGCTCAGCGTTGCATCACGGTTGTCGGTTTCAGTGGAGCTTTTCTTGTGGGCCAGGCTGACATCGATATTGCCTTTCCAGGAGAAATCCTCCACCCAACGGTGTGGAACGACCATTGAGTTGATATCGGACAACGGTAGCGTTTCCTGCCCGGCGCTGACTTGTTGTCCGTCTACGCTGGCGGGTTGCGCCACGATAGCACGTGAACTGTCAGAGGCTTTGATAGACGGGTAAAGCACGCCTTTTTCGTAACGCTGCCCTTGAATCACCATGCCGTGGTCGGTCTGGAAGGTTTTAACTTTGTCCCAGGTCACCGACAGGGTGTCGGCATAATCGGTTTTGATGAATAACTTGCCGCTATCCAGCAGCGTAATCTGGCCGCTGATCTTGTCACCGTTGGTTAGCCAGACGGTGTCCGCATGGCTGGTGGAAATGCCCGCAGCGCTGAGCGCAATGAACAGCCCCAGCGGCGAAAGTGCATGTTTGGAATATGTCATGATGTCAGATAAAACAGTGAATGACTAAAAGTGAAAGACGCCGTTCGAACGGCTTGCCGATGTATCGATATACCGGTTACTTCCCGGCGAGGCAACATTAACAGGAATCGTGCCGCGCCTCTAGGTATAAGTGACCCATAATTAGAATGGAAATTGTTATAAACCGTGTGATTAATGATTTACGGCTATAACGGTGATGGCGATCACATCACCGTTATAGCCGCTGTCATCAGGCCGCGCTGCGGGAAGGTTGGAAGCGGCGGGTGAGGAAGCGTTCGGTCAGCGACTGTTTCATGCGGGTCACGACCTGTTCCTGGAATATCACGCACAAGGTAACGGTTGTGAGCAGGAATACGCCGTAGCCAGTCATGGAAACGTCCACACGTCCTGCTGCATCAATGCACGCCTGCCAGTCGGTGAAACATTGTAACGGGTTGCCGCGTAATAACTGTTCTAAGGTACGGAACAGATTAAACAGCGGGACGTGTAGGGCGAAAATCGACAGTGATGCGCCCCCCAGGCGGGTTGCCCAGGTTTTCAGCGTCTCGCTGCCTGGTTCGCGAGCGTGAGCACACAAACAAACCAGTGCAACTTGTGCCGGTAACAGCAGGCCGTTGTGCAGCAGGAAATACCAGTAGTGTTCACCGTGCGTAAATAACCAGGTCGCGATAATGAAACTCAGACCGATAAACACGCCCAGTGCTTTACGTTGGGTCGAACTTTGCATCCATGTCAACGCCGGTATCTTACCGTCCCGATATTGTCGGGAAATGGCATAACCCACTATCCCAGCTAAAAATTCCGGCAGCCGAAGTAGCGGATTACGTTGCAGCAAACCGGTATAGGGCACGCCATATAATTGATGCCAGATAACCCATACCGGCGGCAGCAGATATAACAGGAACAGAGCCACCAGCCACAGACGCGGGTAGCGGCTACCCAACAGACGTGGAGCCAGCAATGGGAACAGTAAATAGAAAAAGAACAGTGTCGAGACCGACCACAACGGCGCGTTGAAGGTCAAAAAGTAGGGGTTCCACGCTTGTAACATCAGCAGTTGCAGCAGTCCATTCACAGCCAATTGCACGTTATCCATGTAGTGGCGCAAGGTTTCCGGGGCTACACCAGGGTCGTTACTGTCGTAAATGACGAAACGGGCGCTGGCGACTTGTCCCTCGGGGGGGATGGCCAGCCAGTGCATCAGGCTGACCACCACAATGGAGGACACCAGACCGATAATATGGATTGGGTAGAGGTTAAACAGCCGCTTAGCCAGAAAATGCCGGGCGGGTTCGCGTAACTGTCCGTCACGCAGATAAACGTGCGTCAGCAGAAAGCCAGACAACACAAAGAAGGTGCTGGTGGCGAAGAATCCCATACTGGTCAGTTCGTTGAGAAAGGGGATCTTGTCACGCTGCGGATAGATATGTACGGTGTGGTAAACCATCACATAGCATCCAAGCAAAAATCGGAGCCATTCAAGTCCAATAAATCGTTCTCTGACTTTCATTCTCTTTTTCCTCCGGTTAAGCCTGGCTAAAGCGCAATGAAACGCCGAACGAGGTGAGTCTAGGAAATGAATATGGGGAAATATCTAGGAAAATGGCGATAAAGTACTAAAAATTATGAACGGCCGTTACTCTATCAGCCGTATTGAAAACAAACGTATAGAAATGTAGGTGGGCGTATTTTACTGTAATTTTTAACATCTAAACGTAAAACGCAACATCATCGAAGGATGGTAGAGGATAACAGAATGACTGGCGGCGCAAGCCGCCATTGGTTAGAAAATCTTCTCTTGTACTACCCAGACTGCCGCTTCTACGCGTGAACGCAGCTTCATTTTTTTCAACAGGTGTTTGACGTGTACTTTTACCGTACTTTCGGTAATCGTCAACTTGCGGGCGATCACTTTGTTGGGTAACCCCTGGGCTATCAGCTTCAGAATATCTTTTTCCCGCGGGGTCAATTGCTGGATATCACGGGTATCCGTGCTGCGTGTTTCCCGCAGGCTGGCTGCCAGAACGGGCGTCAGGGTATCACTGAGCACCATTTTTCCTGCCGCCGCCTGGTGAAGCGCAACCAACAAGTCCTCCGGTTCCATGTCTTTTAGCAGGTAGCCATCGGCTCCGCTTTTAAAGGCGCTGATCACGTCTTCTTCATGGTTTGACACGGTAAATACCACGATGCGCCCGGATAACGAGGTTTCGCGCAGACGGGCCAGCGTTTCCAGTCCGTTCATGCCCGGCATATTCAAATCCAGCAAGATCAGGTCCGGGTCGAGCTGTTCTGCCAGCGTCACACCCTGTTCCCCCTCACTGGCCTCACCGACCACACACAGGTCTGGCGCCATACTGAGTAGCTGTTTGACGCCATTGCGTAGCATCGGATGGTCATCAATAAGCAGTACGGTAGAGGCGTCATTAGTCATGGTTTTCTCCTGATAATACGGGGGGCTGGCGAGAGTCGGCCTGAAAACGGACATACACTTCCGTGCCGCCGGAAACAAGACGTTGAACAGTACAGTCGCCGTGGAGGCTTCGGGCGCGGTCGCGCATGATGATAAGACCATAGTGGTTGGTACGACGGTTGTCATCACTGATGCCGATGCCGTTATCACGCACACGCAGCTCGATATACCCTTGCTGTTGACTCAGGGTAATGCTGGTTGCCGTCGCCTGTGCATGTTTATAGGTGTTGCTCAGTGCTTCACGCACAATCTGCAACAGGTGGATCCCTTGATGGGCAGAGACGGCCTGCGGCGGGAGGTGGTAGTTCAGCACGATGTCATAGCCGAGCCGTTGATTGAACTCCTCCACGGTGGATCGTAACGCTGCCAGCAGGCCAGATTCTGACAGCTTCAAACGGAAAGTGGTCAGTAATTCACGCAACTGCCGGTAGGCGGTATTGATTTCATCGCGCATGGCGTCCAGTTGCTGTTGTATTTCCGGCGTCAACGCGGTGTGCTGCATTTGCAGGCAACTGACCTGAATCTTCAGACAAGAGAGCGACTGGGCAATCGAGTCGTGTAACTCCCGCGCAATGGTGGCGCGTTCTTCCATCAGCATCAGTTGTTGTTGATGGCTGGACTGCCGTTCCAGCGCCAGTGTGCTGGTTAGCTGCTCCAGTAACGTATTGAGCAACTGGTGTTGGTCGGGGGTCAGGTGTTGGTGAACCGGCAGCCGTGCCAGCACCACACCGTAGTGACCGAGCTTGTCATGCAGATTCCAGCTCACGGGTTTGCCTTCATACGTCATCCGGGTTGAAAAGTGCGCACAACGCTGACAGGCGCTGTCCGGGCAGGTGTCAGGGTTGGGAATGACGGTCAGGCTGGAGGGGGTGACATGTGCCTGATGGTTATCTTCATATAGCTGTAATTGAATGCCGGTCAGCGGCATCAACGCGCTGAGCTCATCCAGTACCGGCAGCAAGCGGCTACACAGCGGCGCGTTGGTATGTAAGCGGCGACTGGAGCGATAAAGAAACGCCAGTGTGTCATTTTTTTGTTGTAAATCAGCGGTCTTTTCTACTACGCGCTGTTCCAGATCGCGGTACATCGCCGACAGTTCATCTGACATGTTGTTCAGCGCCTGCGCCAGCGTGCTCATTTCATCCTGGCCGTGCGGGGTCACCCGCTGGTGAAATTCACCCTGACCGATGGCTTGAGCCATCGACAGCAACTTACGCCAGGGAGTCAGCAGTCGGTGACGCAGATAGAAAAAGGTGAGCACCAGCAGCGACAGCATGATGACGATAAACATGCGCTGTACCAGCGTCACCAGCCGCAGGTGTGCTTCGGTCTTCTGGTCGATAGCCAGTACCAGCGCGTCCAGATGGTGGACAAAATCCGCGACGGCGTCGGCAGCATCTGCCGGATGTTTTGCCTGACGCAGACTCGGTTTCAATTGATCGACCCAGTAACGTTGCAGCGTGGTGAGTTGCTCGCTTAGTCCTTCGCGCATTACCGCCTGACGCAGATCGTTGTCGTTTTCATCACGCTCCAGCTCTTGCAGATAATGGTCGCTGCCTGCGGTAAGCGGCACCATCGACAATAACCGGTAACTTTGCATGCGCAGAGAACCGGCTTTATTGATGGCGTGTGCGTTGCCCTGAATGCTTTGTGACATCCAGCTTGATATCGCCATGCCAGCAATACCCAGCAGGCCAAGCAGCAGCATGGACAACGCCACCTGATTGACCAGTGAGAGTGGAAGCCGAAAGCGTCTTAACATGAGGGAAACCGCCTGTGACGAAAGTGGAAACACATGTGTATGCTAAAGAATAGACTGCGGGTCAGACAGGTTACCTTGATTCCGATCGACAAGGCGAGTTATCGACCGACGCCGGTTAGCTATCGTGGATTCAGTGTAGAAATCCATTCATGCAACACCATGGCATTTTTTCTTATTTCCAGAAGTAACCCCATACCCACAAAGGGTTACTCCACAATTTCCATTGGTGGGTAGTCGTGAGTACCGTGACGGAGTTAATAGTCATAACATGATGAAACGACACTATTAACTTGTCATGGCGACTTACCTATTTGGGAGTGGGTGTTAAATCAGCGCATTTTTTTACCCAACAAGCTGTTGATGTATATCAAGTTTGCTTCGGTCATACCCTCTAATGTGACGCGTAGTGATAGGGGTATTTTTCTGACCGAGGCTTGTTATGACGCAGTCAACCATTACGCCAGGTGCTTCACGGCAGACTGTTATCCGGGAATGGCGCCCGGAGGATGTACAGTTCTGGCAAAAACAGGGGCGTGGTATCGCGCAACGTAACCTGTGGATTTCCATTCCTTGTCTGTTGTTGGCTTTCTGTGTCTGGATGTTGTTCAGCACAGTGGCCGTCAATTTAAACAAAGTCGGTTTCCATTTCACCACCGATGAACTGTTTATGCTGACGGCATTGCCATCGGTATCCGGGGCGTTATTGCGGGTACCGTATTCATTTATTATCCCGCTGGCAGGCGGACGCCGCTGGACCACCTTCAGTACGTTGATTCTGGTGATTCCGTGTGTGTGGCTTGGGTTTGCCGTGCAGGATCCACAGACATCGTACAACGTGTTTATCATTATCTCGCTGCTGTGTGGATTTGCCGGTGCTAACTTTGCTTCCAGCATGGCGAATATCAGCTTCTTTTTCCCGAAAGCACAGCAGGGTGGTGCGCTAGGGTTAAATGGCGGATTTGGGAACCTGGGTGTCAGCGTGATGCAATTACTGGTACCAGTGGTGATCTTTCTGCCAGTACTGAGTTTCACGGGTAAAGGTATCGTTCAGCCGGATGGCAGCCAGGTCTGGTTGCAGAATGCGCCCTGGGTATGGGTGCCGTTGTTGCTTATCGCTTCGGCGGCGGCCTGGTTCGGTATGAATGACCTCTCCACCGCCAGAGCGTCACTGCGCCAGCAGTTGCCGGTACTGAAACGGGCGCATCTGTGGATCTTAAGCGTACTGTATCTGTCAGCGTTCGGCTCGTTTATCGGCTTTTCTGCCGGTTTCGCTATGCTGTCGAAAACCCAGTTCCCGGATGTGGTCATCCTGCATTACGCCTTTTTCGGCCCGTTGCTCGGCGCGCTGGCGCGTCCAGTGGGTGGCATGTTATCGGACCGCTTCGGTGGTGTACGGGTGACGCTGATTAATTTTGTGTTGATGGCTATCCTGTCACTGCTGCTGTTCACCGCACTGCCGGGCCAGAATCAGCCGGGTTCCTTCCTGATGTTCTTCGGCATTTTCATGCTGCTGTTTTTAACGGCCGGGCTGGGAAGCGGTTCCACCTTCCAGATGATTGCGGTTATCTTCCGTGGTATGACGATGGAAAGGGTAACGGCCGCAGGTGGTGGTACTGAGGAAGCGCAGCGTAGTGCTGTGACCGATACTGCTGCGGCGTTAGGGTTTATCTCCGCTATCGGCGCTATCGGCGGCTTTTTCATTCCGAAAGCGTTTGGAACATCGCTGGCGCTGACCGGTTCACCTGCCGGTGCCATGAAGGTGTTTGTGGTGTTCTATGTTGCCTGTGTATTGATTACCTGGTTGTGTTACGGACGTAAAGCCCGCGCGTAGTCCAGCGGGTGATGATACCGAGCCGGTGAGATGTCCCGGCTCGGTGTATTTCAATATGTCGTCTTCCCGCTTTTCTGTCTGGCCGCTATCGGGCATACGCCTGTTCGGTTTACTGCTTGTTTCCTTGCTCTTTTTTCTGCTCGTTCGCCAGTCGCTGTTCCGCTTCCAGATAGGCGCTGTCCATTTGTTTAATCAACGCCGCCTGATTCACCAACGGGTGAGGGTCGCCTGGCTTGCGTGTTTTCAGGCGCTCTTTAGCTTCCGTTAACCCGGTATTGAACGGGTGAGCAGTGAGGTGGACCATGATCGGATGCTGCGGGTCGGTAATCAGGCGTTTTATCCGCTCAATACTGGCGAGGTAGGCTTCGACCTGCCGGGCGTTTTCTATCGCATTCAGCCCCATTCCCCCGATGGTGATGGCCCGATAGGTCTTGTCGCCATCTTTGACGTCAAAGGCGTAAGAGGTCGTCCCCCAGGTATGACCGGGGGTGGCATAAGCGTAAAACGTCGTATCACCCACCGTGAAGGCTTGCCCGTCGTGCGCCACGATATCCGCGTGGTCAAGCATTTTCCAGGGATGGGGGGTGTGTTGCGATTGTTTGGCACCGTTTATTGCTTCGTCCCAGCCCGGCTGTGTCATAACAAATCGAGCCTGACTGAGGGCTTTGATCTTATAGGCTCCACCGACATGGTCGAAATGTCCGTGCGTCATCAACACCAATTTGATATCCGCTGGATCAACGCCAACCTGACGGATGTTAGCCAGTAATTGATCGACATAGGGTTCATGCAGGGTATCGATCAATACCGGGCCTGCACTGGTTTTGACCAACCAGGCGGATACCCAGCAAACACCAACGAAATAGACATTATCGAACGCTTTATACGGTGTAATCGCCTGAGCTTGTGGATCGTTTAACCAACGGTTTAGGTCTGGTGGCATACGCCCGGTGCGGCCGAACTCGGCAAAGCGCGCGTTAATGGCGTCGGATGGGCAACCTGCCAGTGATGATGCGGCGGTGGTGCTGGAAGAAGGCGACGTTTGTGCCAGCGTGGCGGTGACCGGTGTGGTCAGCAACCCGAAGGTAAAATACAACGCAAGGTATTTCTTAAGCATAATCAGTCTCATAGGGTTATTTTGGATTATTGATGATCATTATTGCTTCCTGAAGTGAACGAATAAACCCTAGAATCAGCCATAGTTTGTTGCATATATCGCTCAATAGAGGCGCTATGGATCGTCTTATTGCGATGCAGGTATTTGTGGCGGTGGCAGACTTGGGGAGTCTGACCGCAGCGGCGAATAAACTGGATATATCGCGTTCAATGGCCACACGTTACATTGCCGCACTGGAACACTGGTTAGGGGTGCGGTTGCTGCATCGCTCAACCCGCAGTCTGGGATTGACCAGCGTCGGCAACGACATGCTGGTGCGCTGCCGTCAGATTTTAGCGTTATCTGAGGACATGGCGGCACTTTCCAGCAGTGGTAATACGGAACCGCACGGCGTGATCCGGGTCGCCAGCAGTGTGTCGTTCGGGCAGTCTTATCTGGCGCACGCGCTGGGACGCTATCGCGCTCGTTATCCTCGTACCACAACCGAGCTGATACTGACAGATCGCGCCATCAAGCTGGCGGAAGAGCGTATCGATCTGGCGGTAGACGTGACGAACTCACCGGATCCTAACCTGATCGCCAAACCGCTGGGGCGCTGTGCATCGGTGGTCTGCGCATCACCGGACTATCTGGCGCATCATGTTCCACCGACCACGCCGAACGATCTGGTGCGGCATAATTGCCTTAACCATATCCGCCTTGGGCGGGAGTGGCGTTTTACACACCGGGAGAGCGGGGCGCAGCATCGTGTCATGGTGTCAGGACGCGTGGTGGCCAATGACACGCTGGTGCTGCTGACGGCAGCTCGGGCGGGCGAGGGTATCGCCTGTTTGCCGGAGTTTGTCGTGCGTGGCGGGCTGGATGTCGGAGAGCTGGTGCCGTTGCTGGCGGATTACCAGACACAGGCGCTGGGTATTTACGCGTGTTACATGTCGCGGCGTCATATGCCTGCTACGCTGCGCACACTATTGGATTTTCTGGTGCAGGATTTATCAGCATCAGGCTGATGCTGGACGAATCAGAGGCAAACTGGAGGTAAAACGCCCGGCTACGTGGCCGATGGCATTCTACTACCTCCAAAGAGTCTTCATCAGTAAATGTCACCTGACCTTATCATTTCAACCCTCAATATTTCCTTTTTTATCAGTTAATTAACTGACTTTTTTCTGATACCACCAAGGTGGTATTTTCCCAAATCCCACCACAAACCGGCTCCTAACGGCTTGATCGCTGTCAATTCTGACACTTATTCAGTTGGCTACCCTGCATCGTAGTGAGCAATACCCACGTGTACTTCTATAACGACAGGAGCCGTCAGGTTCCGCAGCAGGAGAGTCCGGATGAGCAAATTTCTTGACCGGTTACGCTATTTCAAACAGGTGGCCGAACCGTTTTCCGGTGATCACGGCCAGACGCTGAATACCAACCGTGACTGGGAGGATGGCTACCGTAGCCGCTGGCAACATGACAAAGTGGTGCGTTCGACGCATGGCGTCAACTGTACCGGTTCATGTAGCTGGAAGATTTACGTCAAAAACGGGCTGGTCACCTGGGAGACGCAACAAACCGATTACCCCCGTACCCGGCCTGATCTGCCGAACCATGAACCGCGCGGCTGCCCACGCGGTGCCAGCTATTCCTGGTATCTCTATAGCGCGAACCGCCTGAAATACCCGATGATGCGTAAGCGCCTGATGAAGCTGTGGCGTGAAGCGCGTCGTCACCATGCCGACCCAGTAGATGCCTGGGCGTCAATTGTCGACGATGCCAATAAAACGAAAGAATACAAGCAAGTACGTGGTCGCGGTGGTTTTGTCCGTGCCGACTGGCAGGAAGTGAATGAGCTGATCGCTGCCGCTAACGTCTATACCGCCAAAACCTTTGGCCCGGACCGGGTGATTGGCTTTTCACCGATCCCGGCCATGTCGATGGTGTCTTACGCCGCTGGTGCTCGTTACCTGTCGCTGATGGGCGGGGTGTGCCTGAGCTTCTACGACTGGTATTGCGACCTGCCACCGGCCTCACCGCAGACCTGGGGTGAACAAACCGACGTGCCGGAATCTGCCGACTGGTATAACTCGTCCTACATTATTGCCTGGGGTTCCAACGTACCGCAGACCCGTACCCCTGATGCGCATTTCTTTGCTGAAGTCCGTTACAAAGGCACCAAAACGGTCGCCATTACCCCGGATTACGCAGAAATCGCCAAACTGTGCGATCAGTGGCTGAACCCGAAACAAGGTACCGACAGTGCGCTGGCGCTGGCAATGGGTCACGTGATCCTCAACGAGTTCCATCTCAAGCAGCCGCGTCAATATTTCACCGACTACGTGCGTCGCTATACCGACATGCCAATGCTGGTATTGCTGGAACCGCGTGCTGATGGCAGCTACGCCGCCGGGCGTTTGTTGCGCGCCGCCGATCTGGTCGGCAACCTGGGTCAGGAAAACAACCCGGAATGGAAAACCATCGCCATTGATGAAACCACAGGCGAGCTGGTGGCGCCGCAGGGTTCCATCGGTTATCGCTGGGGTGAGCAAGGCAAATGGAATCTGGAACAGCGCGAAGGGGGCTCCCAACGTGATGTTAACCTGCAATTGAGTCTGCTGGGTCACCATGACGAAGTAGTATCCGTCGGCTTCCCGTATTTTGGCGGTGCGACCAGTGAACACTTCGCCAGCGTTGCACTGGATGAGGTGCTGCTGCATCAGTTGCCGGTGAAACGCCTGACGTTGGCAGATGGTCAGGAAGGGCTGGTGACCAGCGTCTTCGATCTGACACTGGCTAACTACGGTGTGGATCGTGGTTTGAACGACGCACAGTGCGGCAATGATTACGATCAGATCAAAGCCTATACCCCGGCGTGGGCCGAGCAGATTACCGGCGTATCACGGCAGAACATCATCCGCATCGCGCGTGAGTTTGCCGACAACGCCGACAAAACCCACGGGCGGTCGATGATCATCGTCGGTGCCGGTATGAACCACTGGTATCACCTCGACATGAACTACCGCGGGATCATCAACATGCTGATCTTCTGCGGTTGCGTCGGGCAGAGTGGCGGCGGCTGGGCTCACTATGTCGGCCAGGAGAAACTGCGTCCGCAAACCGGCTGGTTGCCGCTGGCGTTCGGTCTGGACTGGCAGCGTCCGCCACGCCACATGAACAGTACCTCGTTCTTCTATAACCATTCCAGCCAGTGGCGTTATGAAACTGTCGCACCGCAGGAATTGTTGTCGCCGCTGGCAGACTCATCACGCTTTAGCGGCAGTTTGATTGATTTTAACGTGCGCGCTGAGCGCATGGGCTGGTTGCCTTCCGCACCGCAACTGGGGGCTAACCCGCTGCGTATCGCCGAACAGGCTGCTGCTGCCGGTATGTCACCGCAGGACTTCACCGCAGCGGAACTGAAAGCCGGTCGTCTGCGTTTTGCTGCTGAGCAGCCGGACAGCCCACAAAACTTCCCGCGTAACCTGTTTATCTGGCGTTCCAACTTGCTGGGTTCTTCCGGTAAGGGCCATGAGTACATGCTGAAGTATCTGTTGGGTACCGAGCACGGTATTCAGGGACAGGACCTGGGCGAGCAGGGTGCGGTCACGCCGGAAGAAGTGGAATGGCGCGCACAAGGCGGTGAAGGCAAGCTGGATCTGGTCGTCACGCTGGATTTCCGTATGTCCAGTACCTGCCTCTATTCCGACATCGTGTTGCCGACTGCCACCTGGTATGAAAAAGACGACATGAACACCTCGGACATGCATCCGTTCATTCATCCGTTGTCGGCGGCGGTCGACCCGGCCTGGGAATCGAAAACCGACTGGGAAATCTACAAAGGGCTGGCGAAAGCCTTCTCCCGCGTGTGTCAGGGTCACCTTGGGGTCGAAACCGATGTGGTCACGCTGCCGATTCAGCACGACTCGGCCGCCGAACTGGCGCAGCCGCTGGGCGTGAAAGACTGGAAAAAAGGCGAATGTGACCTGATTCCGGGTAAAACCGCACCGCATATCATGACCGTGGAACGCGATTACCCGAACCTGTATGCCCGCTTTACCTCACTCGGCCCACTGCTGGATAAACTTGGCAACGGCGGTAAAGGTATTAGCTGGAATACCCAAAACGAAGTGGACTTCCTCAAAGGCCTGAACCGCGTGCAGGAAGAGGGCGCAGCGGCCGGTCGGCCGAGAATCGACAGCGCCATCGACGCCGCTGAGGTGATTTTGTCGCTGGCACCGGAAACCAACGGTCAGGTGGCGGTGAAGGCCTGGGATGCGTTGGGCAAGGTTACCGGCCGTGATCACACCCATCTGGCGCACCCGAAAGAGGAAGAGAAAATCCGCTTCCGGGATATTCAGGCTCAGCCACGCAAGATCATCTCCAGCCCGACCTGGTCTGGTCTTGAAGACGAGCATGTGTCTTACAACGCCTGCTACACCAACGTGCATGAGCTGATTCCGTGGCGCACCATCTCCGGTCGCCAGCAACTGTATCAGGATCATGAATGGATGCGTGCCTTCGGCGAAAGCCTGTTGGTTTACCGTCCGCCGGTAGATACCCGAGCTGCTCAGCCGTTGCTGAACAAGAAACCGAACGGTAACCCGGAGAAGGCGCTCAACTTCCTGACGCCGCATCAGAAGTGGGGGATTCACTCTACTTATAGTGAAAACCTGTTGATGCTGACACTCAGCCGTGGTGGTCCGATCGTCTGGCTGAGCGAGGATGATGCCCGCGAGCTGAACATCGTCGATAACGACTGGATAGAAGCGTTTAACGCCAACGGTGCGCTGACGGCACGTGCGGTGGTGAGCCAGCGTGTTCCTGCCGGGATGACCATGATGTACCACGCGCAGGAACGACTGGTGCACCTGCCAGGTTCAGAAATCACTGGCCAGCGCGGCGGTATTCATAACTCCGTGACGCGTGTTTGCCCGAAACCAACCCATATGATTGGCGGGTATGCCCAACTGGCGTACGGCTTTAACTACTACGGCACCGTCGGTTCCAACCGCGATGAATTCGTGGTGGTGCGTAAGATGAACCGTATCGACTGGCTGGATGAGGACAGCCATGACGACCTGTCTTCCCATGTGCAACCTCATCTGCAGGAGAAAGCCTGATGAAAATTCGTTCACAAGTCGGCATGGTGCTGAATCTGGATAAATGCATTGGCTGCCACACCTGTTCGGTGACCTGTAAAAACGTTTGGACCAGCCGCGAAGGGGTAGAATACGCCTGGTTCAACAACGTGGAAACCAAACCCGGCACCGGTTACCCGCATGCCTGGGAAGATCAGGAAAAATGGAAGGGCGGCTGGATCCGTAAGATCAACGGTCGACTGGAGCCACGCATGGGTAACCGTGTCGGGGTGCTGTCGAAGATTTTCGCCAACCCGGATGTTCCGGCGCTGGATGACTACTACGAGCCGTTTGACTACGACTACGCACACCTGCAACGTGCCGGCGAAAGCCGGCATCAGCCAGTGGCTCGCCCGCGTTCGCTGATAACCGGCCAGCGCATGGAGAAGATCGAAAACGGTCCGAACTGGGAAGACGATCTGGGTGGTGAGTTCAGCAAACGTTCGCAGGATAAGAACTTCGACGACATGCAAAAAGACATGTACGGACAGTTCGAAAACACCTTCATGATGTACTTGCCGCGATTGTGTGAGCACTGCCTGAATCCGGCGTGTGTCGCCACTTGTCCGAGTGGGGCGATTTACAAGCGCGCGGAAGACGGCATTGTGCTGATCGATCAGGATAAATGCCGTGGCTGGCGCATGTGCCTGACCGGCTGCCCGTACAAGAAAATCTATTTCAACTGGAAGAGCGGCAAATCAGAAAAATGTATTTTCTGTTATCCGCGTATTGAATCCGGCATGCCGACGCTGTGCTCGGAAACCTGCGTGGGGCGTATCCGCTATCTGGGTGTACTGCTCTACGATGCCGACCGCATTGAACAGGCGGCCTCCACGGAGAATGAAACTGATCTGTACGGTCGTCAGTTAGACATTTTCCTCGACCCGAACGACCCCGAGGTGATTGCTCAGGCACAACGTGACGGCATCCCGCTCAGCGTGATTGAAGCCGCACAGCAATCGCCGGTGTACAAACTGGCGGTGGAATGGCAACTGGCGCTGCCGCTGCATCCGGAATACCGCACACTGCCGATGGTATGGTACGTGCCGCCGTTGTCACCGATTCAGGCAGCGGCCGATGCGGGTCGTCTGGCGCACAGCGGTGTCCTGCCGGACGTCGAAAGCCTGCGTATCCCGGTGCAGTATCTGGCGAACCTGCTGACAGCAGGCGACACCCGTCCGGTGCTGCGTGCGTTGCGGCGTATGCTGGCGATGCGTCACTTCAAACGTGCGCAGACCGTCGAGCAGATTACCGACACCAGCGCGCTGGAGCAGGTGGGGCTGACGCCGTCGCAGGCTGAAGAGATGTACCGCTATCTGGCGATCGCCAACTATGAAGATCGTTTTGTGGTGCCGTCCAGCCACCGCGAACTGGCGCGTGAAGCCTTCCCGGAAGCGCATGGCTGTGGTTTTAGTTTTGGCGACGGCTGCCACGGTAGCGATTCATCGTTCAACCTGTTTAACAGTCGCCGCATTGACGCCATCGACGTCACCAGCAAAACCCAGAACATGAGCCGGCGGATGCAGGAGAACAAGTCATGATCAGCCTTCGCGTTATCGCCCGGCTGCTGGAGTACCCGGATGCGGAGCTGTGGCAGCAGCGTCAGGACATGCTGGACGCGCTGGAGCAGGCTGACGAGCTGCCGCTGCGCCAAAGCGCGCAGTTGTTGCAGTTCATCGGCGACTTTTATCAGGGCGACCTGCTGGACCAGCAGGCGCGCTACAGCGAGCTGTTTGATCGCGGTCGCGCGCTGTCGTTGCTGCTGTTTGAACACGTACATGGTGAGTCGCGTGAGCGTGGTCAGGCGATGGTGGACTTGCTGGCGCAATACCGCGAAGTCGGCCTGGAACTGGATTGCCGTGAACTGCCGGATTTCCTGCCGCTGTATCTGGAGTATTTGACGTTGCGTGAGCCGCAGGCCGCGCGTGATGGACTGCGTGATATCGCGCCAATCCTGACGCTGCTGGCAGAGCGGCTACGCCAGCGCGACAGTGACTATGCCTTGTTGCTGGAGTTGTTACTGACGCTGGCGTCGTGCGAGCCGTCAAGTGACGCGGTGGCGGCGAAAGTGGCACAAGAAGCACGCGACGACACGCCGCAGGCGCTGGATGCCGTATGGGAGGAGGAGCAGGTCCGCTTTTTGGCTGACGCGGGCTGCGCCCCGGCGCAACAGACTCGTCATCAGCGTCGGTTCGCCGACGCGGTGGCACCGCACTACCTGAACCTTGACGCTTCACCGGTCAAAGGAGATTGCTGATGCATTACCTCAATCTGTTTTTATTCGATATCTACCCTTACATCGCCGGTGCGGTTTTTTTGATCGGCAGTTGGCTGCGTTATGACTACGGTCAGTACAGCTGGCGTGCTGGTTCCAGTCAGATGCTGGATAAAAAAGGCATGCGACTGGCGTCGAACCTGTTCCACATCGGCATTCTGGGCGTACTGGGCGGCCACTTTGTGGGCATGATGACACCACACTGGATGTACGAGTCGTTCCTGCCGTTGGACGTAAAACAGAAAATGGCGATGTTCGGTGGTGGTGCCTGCGGTCTGTTGACGCTGGTTGGTGGTATCTTGTTGTTAAGACGTCGGCTGACTAATCCGCGTGTCCGCGCCACCTCCACTACCGGTGACATTCTGATCCTGACATTGCTGGTGATTCAGGCGGCGTTGGGGTTATTGACCATCCCGTTCTCTGCCCAGCATATGGATGGCAGTGAGATGATGAAGCTGGTGAACTGGGCGCAGGCCGTCGTCACCTTCCGCGGTGGTGCATCCGCCTATCTGGATGATGTGGCCTTCATTTTCCGTGTGCACCTGGTATTGGGGATGACGCTGTTCCTGCTGTTCCCATTCTGCCGTCTGGTACATATCTGGAGTGCGCCGGTTGAGTATCTGACCCGCCGTTATCAACTGGTCAGAAACCGCCACTAATTCAGCTGTTTCTCTGCAAAACAACGCCGCCTGACGATGGCGGCGTTGTCTGTGTGTGATACATCAGCCCCCCCAAACCACCTATCAGACTGATTCAAAATAATTTTTTCTTACTTACCGTTAATCTTATCGTCAACGGTTTTCCACCACGGGGTTATCGCTCGCTTCGTTCGTTTTACCCGAAAAAGTTCCGTACCCGCATCATTTCCTGTGTGAATGAATTGTAACGCGCACATTGCCTCAGTCTGGTAACGGATTGTGTCAACGGTAATACGATTTCACGATATGAAATGGTTATTTACTAAAATAACAGTCAGTTATCAGTTCGGATGAAACAAAAGAATGATTTCTCACTCCAGAGGTAAAGAGTGTTGGAAATTTGTTCTGGGTCAATTTTACTGAAAAATGTCAATGCTAGGATGAATTCAAGTTAAAACTCTGTAATAAATGGATGGTGATCTATGAGCAGCGCATTTTACATTCCAGCCTTAAATTTGATGGGCGAAGGTGCATTAGAGGAAGCGGCAAGGCAGATTCAGTTGCAGGGTTTCAAACACGCGTTAATCGTAACGGATGGCGTGTTGAACAAAATCGGTGTTGCGGCTTCCGTGCAGCAACTGCTGAAGAAATATCAGGTCGACAGTGAGGTGTATGACGGTGTGCAGCCGAACCCGACTGTGGCCAACGTGGATGCAGGCCTGAAAATTCTCAAAGCGAACAACAGCGATTGCGTTGTCTCGCTGGGTGGCGGCTCTTCCCATGACTGTGCCAAAGGGATTGCCCTGCTGGCGGCCAATGGCGGCGAAATTGCCGACTATGAAGGCGTGGATGTCTCTGCCAAACCGCAGCTGCCGCTGATCGGCATCAACACCACGGCGGGGACGGCCTCTGAAATGACCCGTTTCTGCATCATCACCGATGAAGCGCGCCACGTGAAAATGGCGATCGTGGATAAAAACGTAACGCCGGTAATGTCCGTTAACGATCCGGCACTGATGGTCGGCATGCCGGCATCACTGACTGCCGCCACCGGGATGGATGCACTGACCCACGCTATCGAAGCCTATGTGTCGACTGCCGCCAACCCGATTACTGACGCAGTTGCGATCAAAGCGATAGAACTGATTCGTGACCACCTGCGCGACGCCGTTAAAGACGGTAAAAACATGGTCGCGCGTGAACAGATGGCTTATGCCCAGTTCATGGCAGGCATGGCATTCAATAACGCGTCACTGGGTTATGTGCATGCGATGGCGCACCAACTGGGTGGTTTCTACAACCTGCCGCACGGGGTGTGCAACGCAGTACTGTTGCCGCACGTAGAGCGTTATAACGCTACCGTTGCTGCACCGCGTCTGAAAGACGTTGCTGTCGCACTGGGTGTGGATGTCGCGGGTCTGAACGACCAGCAGGCAGCGGAAGCGGCTATCCAGGCTATCAGCCAAATGGCGAGCGACGTCGGTATTCCGGCAGGCCTGAAAGACCTGGGCGTGAAAGAAGAAGACTTCAATATTCTGGCCGATAACGCCCTGAAAGATGCCTGCGGTCTGACTAACCCGAAAAAAGCTACTCACGCGGAAATCGTCGAGATTTTTGCCGCCGCATTCTAATGTGGTGTGAGTGTTGGCATCGAAAACCCCTGACCTGATGGTTAGGGGTTTTTTTATGATGTTTATTGTCAAGTCATCAGCTTTTGTGTGTCACAAACCGACGGCGTAATACGATGTTGTTCCAGCTAAATGCGGGCCAGTCCGGGCCGCTTTTATGGCTTCAACAGTCGGTCGGGCAACATCAGGTATGGTAAGCAAATATGGTAGGCAAAAGGCGAGCCAGGACAAATCTTCGGCCGCTTTTGTGTGATAATTTACACTTTTATCATACGCTGCACTTGAAAAAGTTTTGCTGAACGCCTAAAACCACAGTCTGCGCATGGGAATTGAATCGCCACTCAACAACGATCGCCACTCAACAACGTAAACGTATGCTGTCATTGTGATCCATTCCGTTTCCTGTGCAAGGCGCAGCGCATCACCTGCTCATCGCTATAAATGACGAAAAATTGGCATGTTACGTGATAACAACATCTACAAAAACAAAGCGTTAATCACGACATGGTTGATACACAAAGCGATTTGTCAATTCCACTCTCGAGGCTTTTTTATGTTGTCTGGATGGTTGTCTCAAAATCTACATGCGCGCCTACTACTGGCTACTCTTTTCTTCGTTAACATAGCGGCCTGGGTATGGGCATTTATCGCTTTTGGTCATAGCTCTTCTTTGATGGCTGCAAGCCTGCTCGCCTGGTGTTATGGCCTGCGGCATGCTGTCGATGCGGATCATATTGCGGCAATTGATAATGTCACCCGTAAGATGATGCAACAGGGTAAGACACCCTGCAGTGTCGGTACCTGGTTTTCACTGGGGCATTCCACCATTGTCATTCTTGCTACTATCGCCATTGCGGCGACAGCAACGGCATTCAGTAATCAAATGGACTGGCTCCATGAAACTGGTGGTGTTATCGGGACGACGGTATCCGCAGTCTTTCTGATTCTTATGGCTTTGGCGAATCTTTTGATTTTGAAAGGGGTATGGCACGCTTTCCAGCGTCTGAAAAACGGCGAAAAAGTCACTCAGGATGTCTATGCCGTGTCACAAGGTGGCCTGATGAGCTGGATATTCCAAAAAACGTTCCGTCTCGTCTCCAAAAGTTGGCAGATGTATTTGGTTGGTTTTTTGTTTGGCCTGGGTTTTGATACCGCGACAGAAATTGGCGTTCTGGGGATCTCGGCTGCGGGGGCATCCAGCGGCATGTCTGTCTGGTCTATTCTGGTGTTTCCGGCGTTGTTCACCGCAGGGATGGCATTCATTGATACGCTGGATAATATTGTTATGGTTGGTGCATACGGCTGGGCATTTAATAAACCCCAACGCAAACTTTATTATAATATGACCATCACAGGTACCTCCGTCATTGTTGCGCTTTTTATTGGTGGGACAGAAGCCATGGGGCTGCTGATGGATAAACTGGATCTGCATGGCGGAATATGGGAATGGGTTGGACTACTGAATGATAATTTGGGCAATGCCGGATTCTTTGTTGTCGGGTTATTTATTCTGTGCTGGCTGGTATCAATGCTGAATTACAAATGGAAAGGCTACGATACCCTTGCGGTCAATGAGTAACGCTATATTTGAGGGTCGCAGTCATTCAGGCGACCCTCACCGACGGATAGTTTCGTCTACCTGCGCTCCGCTAATATTCATAGCCAGAGCATTGCTTCAGAAATCACATCCGCGCTTTACTCTTGGCTGATGTTAGGCTGCTTGAGACTGTCCGCTCCGTGTTAAGAGGGGACATTGCTAACATCAGTCCGCATTAACAGAAGAGGTGCAAGACATTATCAATAGCTGTGGCTATTTCGTCTTCACTGCGCCCTCCATTAATTGCAACACGGTTCTCAAAAACGAAGTGCGGAACCGAACGAACGCCTGCCGCAGTGGAGTTCTCCACCTCTTGCTCAATCCGCTTGTGTTGGGTGGGATCGAGAGCGATGGCGCGGGCCTCATCCCTGCTGAATCCATAGGCGGCAGCAACATCTGCCAACACGTCGGCATCGGCAATCTTTTTTGCCGCAAGGAAATAAGCATCCGTAATGGCCACGGCGAGTTGATGCTGTGTGCCTCGTTCTCTGGCCGCCAGAATGATGGCGTGCGCAGCCTGTGTTGGGTAGGCATAGAGCTGGCTCTCAAGGTTCAGGTTGAAGCCGGATGCACGGGCCTCAGCTTCAGGGCGAGCGAACGCCGACTTCGGATCTGTCACACCGTATCGCGTCCGTAGCAGATCGGGGATGAAAAGTCCGGCCGCTGGCGCGTCTGGCAGTAAAAGAACTGGATGATGGTGAATATCCGTGACCAGATCGGGGAAGCGTTCCTGAAGAACCTTGTCGAGCCGGTGCTGGCCCACGAAACACCAAGGGCAAGTGATCTCGGTATAGAGGTCGATTCGCAACATGATCCCAGTTTCCTTCTTTAGTGACTATTTAGCGATACCCGGCGCGGCGCGCACGAACGTCTTACTCGCAACCTGGTCCACAAGAAACTTAGCCAGATTGCCTCTGGACAGCTTCATGCTGAGCCTGGTCCGCCCGTACCAACCCACATCAACCTGGCCATTTGCAGGACCATCCTTGAGATTCGGAATCCTCACCAGTGTCCAGTCGAGCCTGTCATGCGTTGCAGTGAACCGCTCTGCAAAGGCTGCAATGGAGTCGAGGTCCGCAAGATCAAGCGCCTCTAGGGTCGGCATCGTGGGGGGCTTCTCATCCACGATTCGCTTGAATGCGCTTTCACCTTTGCTGGGGTTTCGGCATGCAAGCACGACTTTCGCGCCGCGGACAGCAAACATGCGAGCCGTTTCGAAGCCGATATCGGTATTCGCGCCAGTGACAATGACAGTACGGCCGGTCTGAGCCGGAATATCATCAAAAGTCCATGTGCCCATGAGAGTCACCTCCACCGTTAAGCCGCAGGTAACGACAGCAGAATCTGTGTGTTAAGTGTGAGGACAGCGTTGCGTGCAGGGACCTTACCCGCACCAACAGGATGACGGTCTTCGTCGTCGTCATGGTCATGCCATCTGCGCCAACAGGTTTTTCACCGCCGCCTCAGTATTGGCGATGGCAGCCTTTGCCGCGTCTGGGCCGTGCACTGTGCCCTCGATGCGGATGAGTTCGACGTCGGTCAATCCGATGAAGCCGAGCATGTGCAGAAGATAGTTGGTCTGGAAATCGAAAGGTGCATAGACTCCCTGCGAGAAAACACCTCCAGCAGCAGTGACCAGATATACCTTCTTGCCAGTAAGCAGGCCCTGGGGTACGCCTGTTTCGTAACTGAAGGTGACTCCCGGCCAGATGACATTGTCAATCCAGGCCTTGAGCTGCGAAGAGGGGCCGAAATTCATCATGCCTGAACCAAGGACAATTACGTCGGCGGCACATAACTCATCAACCAACTCACGGGCGCGTTCAACGGCAACATTCTGGCCTGTTGTGCGTGAATCCAGGGGGGTAGTACGGCCCTTGATATAGTCCTCAGTAATGTGTGGTGGCGGATTTGCGGCAAGGTCACGAACAGTCAGTGAGCTGCTTCCCTGAGCCAGAAGTCCATGGGCAATTTCGGTGGCAAAGCGGGTAGACAGGCTCTCAGACCCACGTGGGCTGGAAGTAATCAGCAGGATTTTACGCATAGTGGCTCCATTTGGGGTATAAATTAGTTACTAGGAAATACTTCTATTCCTGGTTACTGATCGTTACCTGGGATACTAAAATTCCTGCCAGAACTTCACAAGAAGGCACAACTATGTCACTTAGTCACACCGATTTACCTGACGCGCTTCCGGTTGCTGAAACAGAAGGTTGCCAGGCCACCCGTGAAATACTGAATCGCATTGGCGACAAATGGAGCCTCTACATCATTGCTTCTCTGGCCAATGGCAAGCTGCGCTTCAACGAATTGAAGCGCAGAATTGACGGCATATCCCAGCGTATGTTGACGCTGACCCTGAGAGGTATGGAGCGCGATGGGATTCTTACCCGGACGGTCTATCCGACCATTCCGCCACGGGTCGAGTACGAACTCACCGAACTGGGCCGGACGCTGTTAGTGCCTGTGATGGCGCTTGTGAATTGGGCAAATGACAACCGTTTCACCATCGCTGAAGCACATAAACGGTTCGACGACGCGCGCGAGTCGGACGTGGTATAAGTCAGGAGCGTGATTGATTAACCCAACGCGCTCAACGAACTTCATAGTGTGTTAATCAGGGAGAGTAGGGTAAAGGTCGCCTGTTTGTTGTTCTTTTTGTTCGACTTTGCAAAGATGTATCGCACACGATTCCAGACCAGCCACGACATCAGGAACAGGATCTATTCTTCACTGCCCATGCCCTGTGCCCCAACAGGAACGCGCTACGTGGCAATGTCGACGTCGAACTGGTTCTGCTTTGAGGATTCCGATATGACTACCTTTCATCAATTTACCGCCACCAGTCTGGGCGGCCAACTGATCTCGATGGCCGACTACGCGGGTAAGGTGGTTCTGGTCGTTAATACCGCCAGCCATTGTGGCTTTACACCACAATACGGCGGCCTTGAAGCGCTCTATCAGAAATACGCCGCCCAGGGTTTGGTAGTGCTGGGTTTCCCCTGCAACCAGTTCGGTAAACAGGAACCCGGCAACGCCGACGACATCGCGCAGACTTGTCACATTAACTATGGCGTGAGTTTCCCGATGTTCGAGAAAGTAGAAGTCAACGGAGCCGCTGCGCACCCGGTGTTTCGTTATCTGAAAAGAGAATTGCCCGGTGTGCTGGGTGGACGGATCAAATGGAACTTCACTAAGTTCCTGATCGGTCGCGACGGTAAACCGCTCAAGCGTTTTGCACCGTTCACCACCCCAGAGAAAATAGAAGCCACAATCCTTGCTGCACTTGAAAGCTAAGTGTTTCGGTAATTCGAACCGTTCACTTATGAACAATTCATTATCCGTAGGAGGATAACTTCCGCTGTTAGCTCGTGGTAGCCCTGCTTCAATGCCTGTGGGACTTAGCCAAAAGCGGATGTTACTGGCACTATTTCTTCTTATTAAGCATCGACTTTAGATCGACAAAGGGATCATAGGTTGCTGTACCAACATCTTTTTGCGTGTCTTCCCCCGCCGCAACGGTTGTGCCGTACTGCTCGGCTTCAGTGTACATCGAGTGTTCGTGGTCATGGCAAGTACCGCTATATCGCGCAAGACGATCCATAAGCTACCAGCCAGTTTGTAGATGAAGTTCAAGGGGGAACGAAATGACTACCTATCCATCCTCCCGATGGAGGAACACACAGCGCAACGCATTCTGGTGATCTCGGTGACGGTTATCCGTCGGGGATAACTGCTATGGTCGGCATAACTCAATGCGGTTACCGGGTCGCATAATTCGGACTGGATTCTATTCAAGAGACAGACTATTTATAAAGGTATTAGTAATAATAAAGTAATTTATTATTAAATAATAAGCATTGACGTTTAATAACAATCTAAGTAACAGTAATTGATTGATAAGAAGGTATTAAATTGAGAGTACTTAGCAGTGCCGACTGATTCTACGCACTCAGGGAAACATCTAACAAAAATCCCTAGACTCACTCTTTCATGCTATGAGGACGGAAACGATACGCATCAAATGGATTCATTAGATAAAAGACCTCATTAGTAAGGTTAATCATAAGGCCACCATAATTAAATTTATGATTAGTATCGGAGACTTACTACCTGAAAAGTGTAATGTTCTTATAGAACCTGACCAGTCAGAATAAAATCATTAGGATTATTATTTGTTCAGACTAAATCATAGAATCAGGTAAATTTTTAGCATTATGCGTTGCTATCATAAAAAATAATAAAATGTAATGATTACATTAATTGACATAAAAAGTTTAAGCAGATAGTTTAACGAAACTGAATTTTCTAATTTTAAACGCCTTATGTTTCATTTCGATGACATGGCGGAAATTTGATTAGGATTGCCGCCATGGAAGAACGCGCACTGCAAACGTACTCATCTGTATGGATAAGCCGATTAATTTGGGCAGTTAATCTCTGCTCAATAAGTGCCTCAACTTTATGTTATATATACCTTTCATGGTATATTTATCATGCAACCGAGAACATTATACTTTCACAGGCTGTGCTTTATGCACCGATGATTTTACCCGTAATTTTTGTAAATCAAGTACAGGGTATTGCGGAAAAAACCTCTCCTCGCAAACTGCTTATGATGAGTAATCTTGTTGCTGCTATTTGTACACTCATTATATTCAGTTTGATTCACCGAATACCAACCTTCGCACTGCTTGGGGGACTATTAATTGGTTCAATTGACGCACTTCAACGTGTCGGTCGCATAGTTGCCATTAAGTATTATTTTAGTGGAGACAAAATCGAAACCACAGTACCGCTCACCCTCACAGCACAGTTTATCGCTGGTGGATTGGCAGGAATGTTGATGGGAAGTATTAAAGGTGAAATGTCGCCACAATTAGCAATGTCGATGATTTCAGTGTTGTTCATCGCTTCGGTACTGGCATCATTCCTTTTACCTAAACTCAATTTACATCAGGAAGGGAAAGCACAGGCTCGATCATTAAAATCGTTTGTTGCTCTACTCTCAGATAATGCGCCGTTAAAGAAAGCATTCCTTAATTTCATCGTTTTTATTACTTTCTTTCAGGGGTTTTTTAATGTATCCCGCGTTACATTACCATCGCATGTTTTGAATTTGCCTGAAAATTTTGTTGGGTATCTTCAGTTGGTCAATAGTGGTGCTGCCCTGGTTGGTGCGGTATTTTACTTCATTTATAATCGAAAGGGAGTGAAGTTTAATCCGTTATACATGGCAATCATCAGTGCCTTATTCATGGTTATCACATCGCTCGGTGTTAATGTGTTAACCAGCTATCTAAGCTATTTCTTCTATATATTCTTTTTTGAACTTGCTTTTTTTAAATTACAGGCAGATATCGTTTTAAAGAGTAATGTCAAAGACATGCCAATGATTGCCGCTATGCAATATGCTGGCGTCTATATTGGAATGATCACTTCAATATTCATTGGGTCAGTACTGACACAATATTCACACCTTTATGTAGTAGCCATATTTTTTACGATAGCATACTTCTTATGTTACGTATCACTCAGTAAAGAAAGAAAATAAATCAATGCCTGCTTTTCTAAGCAGGCGAAATTACTATAAGTAATAAAGGATAAAGTATATGGGCGCAATAACGTCAGCATTTCCGTTTGTGAAATTTATGGATTTGGCTAATTTATTGACCACTATTAATGTGGGATTGTCACTTTCATCAATCTATCTTGCATATACAGATAATATTTATCTTTCATCTATTGCATTATGTTCAGCTGCTGTATTAGATTTTCTAGACGGTTATATTGCTCGTACATGGTTAACTGAAAAAAAACAAAACAGGGAATTTGGCAAGCAGCTTGACAGCCTTGCTGATCTTTTAAATTTTAGCGTAGCTCCCGCTTTAATTATTTTCCACATTATTCCAGGTTGGGCGTCATTTGCTTCGGGAATGATGCTGTTGCTGTCCGGTTGCCTCAGGCTCTCATTATTTAGTGTGATCAGTGGCAGTCATCCAGGTAGCTATCGTGGTTTGCCAACAACCTATGCAGGTGTTATTTATTCATTATTTTTCCAGCTAGTTGCATACAATAAAGTAGCGTTGCCTTATCTTATTTGGCTTAACCTGTTTATTGCTTTGATTCAGATAATCAATGTAAGAATACCAAAATATGCAGCGTTACCGACAATTTCAGTATTCCTGATTCTTTTTGTCGCAGTAAGAGTTTTTATTTCTCTATAAGGAAACGTTTAAATGAAGCATGTTATTTTTGTAGATAGCACTGTAAGCGGCTTACTGGCTTTTCAGGCAGCCAAAAGAATGGGCTGTTATGTCACATTCATCAGACAGAAAGATGCCTCTTTTTTGACTATTTCCATCGGTAATGATGAAAGTAAGCTCAAACCACACTTAGAATTCGTCGACCAATTTTTGGAAGTTGAATCTCTGGATGGCGAGGAGTTTCATGATCTGCTGGTGCGCCTCAATGAGAAACGCCCAATCGATGCATTACTTAGCACCTCTGAGGCTGGAATTGTTCCTGTAGCCAGAGAAGCAGAGCACTTTAATCTACGCTATCCTAGCCTCTCTGCATTAAACAATGCAGTGCAAAAAAATCAGCTACGCGAAACACTGAAAAAAAATGGTATCCGCTCACCTGAATATCAGGTTTTGAGTGAAGAACAACTGGTATCGGGTGTTACCCCACACATTGAACTCCCGTTCGTGGTTAAACCGACGAGAGGTTTTGCAAAACAATTTTCTGCCATCTGCTATACCAGCGAAGATTTTGAGTCGTTCATTAAAACATTACGCGAGGGTCGTGCAGAATCTGATCGTATGATCGATACCCTGGTAAGCCGCGACTATCTGGTTGAAGAGTATATTGATGGAAGCTTACATTCCGCTGAAGTAATAGTACAAAATGGCATCGTGCAGGTTTACGCCACCACAGTACGCTTCCGTTCCGTTTATAGTGAAATGCTAGAAATGACCGCTACGATGCCGTCAGGTCTCAATGCTGATGAACGTAATGAAATAAAAGAGTATGTACAGTCAATTTTTTCCGCTTTAAAACTGGATGTGGGTCTTTATCACGTTGAGCTTTTACGAGATGAAAAAGGTCCATGCCTTGTTGAAATTAATGCGCGCATGATGGGTAGTGTTGCACCTCAAATGTATCGCATGATTACAGATATCGATCCCTTCGAGTTATTGATCCGTCTTCATCTGGATGAACCTATCAGTATTAATGATAGTGTGCTTACGCGAGCAGGTACGGTTGTTACGATAGCTTCACGTCATGGTGGCGCAATCAGTAGCGATTATAACCAGGCTCGTTTTGAAAAACTGTTGAAATCTTACAATATTGATTTCTGCTCAGCATGGGTAAAACCCGGCCAAAAGGTCAATGTGTATACTGGAAATATTGGCACTATTGGTCATGTTATTGTTCTTGGTGATGACCCTTATGAAGTTGCGCGTAAAGGACACCGCTTCTTGTGTGAGTTAGATGAAATTTATGGTCTTGAACTCGCAAAGTATTTTGAATAATTAGCCAAGCCATTATTCCTCCGTCACCTGACGTTCACAATGAGATTAAAAGGAAAGTAGAAATGGAGTCCACCCGTTTAACCACCTTCTCTTTTGATGGTAAAGCTGGGACGTTGGCAAAACTCACGCCAATTCTCAGTAGCGCAACAATAATGCCGTTGTACCGTTTTACTGTCAGAAAATGGCAAGAAAACTCAGCACTGGTCATTGAAAATATCGTCAATAGCCTGGGGGCTGATAATCTGATTGTTCGTTCAAGTTGCCGAAATGAAGATCGGTCTGGGCAGTCAGGAGCGGGGGCATATGACTCTATTGCAAATGTGAATGGTGAGCCTGAATTATACTCAGCGATATCTCACGTTATCGCCTCATATAATGGTGCCATTGCAGAGGACGAAGTATTAGTACAGCAAATGGCTCAGGATGTTTTAGCTTGTGGTGTAGCAATGACGCGCGATCCTGAAAGCGGCTTGCCCTATTATGTCATAAACTACACTGTTGACGGGCAGACTGACGGTGTAACTTCCGGTAGCGAAAACGTATTGTCATGGATTGCATTGAAAGATGAAGTGGCAAATGAACCCCCTGTATTAAAAGGCATGATAGCGTTGTTGCAGGAGGTACAACTGATTACAACCCAGACTGCACTGGACATTGAATTTGCAATAACGAAAGAAGGTCCGGTGCTGTTTCAGGTTCGCCCAATGACAGCGCTTGACACTCTTGGCTCAGACCATGAATTTCTCAAACTCATTAGAAAAGAGGCGGAGTCGCTGAAAGAGGCATGTGATCGCTTACAAGCAGGACACACGGAAAGAATCGCGTTGTTTGGCATAATGCCCGACTGGAATCCGGCAGAAATTATTGGTGTCAAGCCGCGTACACTGGCGTTTGATCTTTATAAATACTTAATAACCGACCTAAATTGGGCTTCAGCGCGTTTCCGCTATGGTTACCGTGATATGCGGGGTCACAAGCTGATGTCATCATTTGCGGGTACACCCTATATCGCCATTCCCTATAGCATTGAGTCATTCATTCCGGCGTCAATGCCACACGATATCGTTTCTTCTGTAGTAAATGCTAGCTGTCATCATCTTGCTCAGCATCCAGCTTTGCACGACAAAATTGAGTTTGCCATTGTACCAACTTGCTTTACACCTTCTCTCACATTGAAAAGTGCATCGTCACAACCAGCGTTAAAAAATTTAAGTAAAGCAGAGGTTTCACTATATCTGGATGAATTACTGAAGTTGACGGAACATATCATTTCAGACAATGGTCCATTCGCTAACGATCTTCGGTTGCTCCCCAGAATGGAGCAGAATTTAAATGAGTTAAAAGAAAAAGAATTGCGCGATACAGACCCATTACAGCACTTCCGTATCGCACTCAGTAATGCCAGTGTTATAGGCGAAATATTTGCTGGCTCAGCACGAGCTGCCTTTATTGCTACCAGCATATTAAAATCTTTAGAGCAGGAAAATGTTGTTCCGCAAGGATATACCGATAATTTCTTATCGCGCGCCCGCACAGTTGGCCAGGAATTATCCGATGATTTCTGCCTTTTAGATAAACAGCTGTTTTTGAGAAAACATGGTCATATTCGTCCAGGTACTTATGATATACGCGTTGCTCGCTATGACGAAAATCCAGATTCATATTTTGACTGGCTATCGCCACCAGCCAGACCAGTGAGAACCGTGGAAAATACATCTGATTCTCGTGACTTGTTACTCAGCATCCAAAAGGCTTTTCATCATTGTGGAATGGACATACATGTAAAACAATTCTTCACTTTTGCGCTCAATGCAGTAGAGGCACGAGAAAAGGTCAAATATCTTTATGGTGCTTTCGTCTCTGAAGCCTTGAGCGCGCTTACTGCATGGGGAGCACTACATCGCATTGATCGGGATACACTGAGTCACAGTCCACTCAATTACTTCATCAATGAGAAATACTGTGATATCGATGGTATCGATGCAGTTGCAAAGGAAAATAAACGTATTTGGCAGTCAAAGAGTAGCTTACGATCTCCTTCGATTATTGATTCAGCTAATGCACTGTACGCCCATGAAATTAACGTTGCCAAACCTAATTTCATCACTAAAGAAAGGGCTGAAGCATCTGTGCGGGTTCTAAAAGCAGGGAATACACATTCTGACGATATAGAGGGGACTATTGTTTTAATTGAAAATGCAGATCCCGGCTTTGACTGGATTTTCACCCGTCGCATCAGTGGGTTCATTACGGCTTACGGCGGAGAAAATTCACATATGTCTATCCGAGCCAGAGAATTCGGCATTCCTGCCGTTATCGGTATAGGTGAAAGGGCGCTAAACCGCCTTGCGGGTGCGCAACGGTTGTTGATGGACTGTGCGGCCAACCGAGTAGAGATACTCTCATGAAACATGTCGCTATTACGATGATGCGATTGTATGAGCCTTCACGTCAAGAATGGCGAGATGCTCTCGACCAGCGTTGGTTGTCGCTCATGCAGACATGTGGACTGATACCTCTATATCTACCAAACGATGCCGATTTAGCAGAAAAAATATTACTGTTATCTCAACCTGAAGGCGTGATTTTCAGCGGCGGCGGTGATTGTTACGCAATAAGCGGCGAGCAGGATGCAAGAGATTTGACTGAAGCTCGTGCTCTGGAGTGGGCTATTAAATATTCTAAACCTATATATGGCGTTTGCCGGGGTATGCAAGCTGTACTAAGCCATTTTGGTGGTGCCATCATACCTGTTACTGGACACGTAGCTACTCGTCATAAGATTTCAATTCACGATAATGAAATAGATACAGAAATAGAAGTAAACTCTTTTCATAATTATGGGTTTAGACATATTCCTGAAGGATTCACTGTTACAAGCAAGACCGCAGACGGTTCCATTGAATCTGTTAGTGATAGAAAAAGAAAGATACATCTTATTATGTGGCACCCTGAGAGAGAAAATATTGCCATGCCTCATGATGTTAAAATAATCAAGAATATATTTGGAGCGGAATAGCATGAAAGGTATTTTGTTAGTGGCTGGCCGAGGGAGCCGCCTTGGTGATATTACAAATGAAAAACCTAAGTCACTGGTTGAACTAAATGGTCAATCATTGCTACAGCGCGCGATCGATTCTTTAAAGAAAGGCGGGGTTGATAATATTGCAGCCGTAGGTGGTTATCGCAGTGAGATGATTGAACCTTACGCAGACCGGTTATTTATCAATGAAAACTGGGAAAGAACAAGTATTTTTAGTTCATTACTATGCGCCCGTGAGTGGCTCAAGACAGAAACCTGCATTGTAAGTTACGGCGATATTTTTTATTCTCACCATTTGGTTGAATCCTTAATAAAAAGTACTGGTGATATTAACCTGACCTATGATCCGAATGCAGTGGAGTTATGGAAGAAGCGAAACGAAGATCCACTATCTGATCTCGAAAGCTTCAGAATAGATAATGGAAGGATCGTAGGCATTGGAGGACGAATTAAAAGTCTTGATGAAGTTCAGGGCCAATACATGGGGCTTTTCAAAATCACTCCGCAAGCATGGAGTTGGATTGAAAATTTCATTTCATCGTTGAGTCAACATGAGATAGAGAACATCGACATGACAAATCTATTTTCTAAACTCATCAATAGTGGTCATCATGTGTTTGGAACTAAGAATGAATATCCATGGGGAGAGATTGACACGCCATCGGATATCAGTCTTTATCATAAAATCTATCCTAATGTATAATTTGATTAACTCCGGAAACACTCCGGAGTTATTTTTCGTTCACGGTTATAGGTACTCCGGATTTAACCGCAGTTGTAATTTAAATTGTACCATCTGTTGACATGTGACTTGATAACCAGAGGAAAAACTACACAAATAACGAACCAACATTCAACCCGTATATGAAAAATTTCTACTATCTAATTTATGTGATTGATAAACATCGCTTCACTGTAATGGTTCGCGATGGAGAGAGAAATTCAACAACGATTGTTGTAGGTAAAGCCCTATGATACGTCAGGTGATGCGGGGCTTGTCTGCCGCTATTATGGTATTTTTCGTCCCACACTACATAAATTGCTCTCTGGAAAATTGCTCTATGGAAGTACGCACGCTTCGGAATTTGGTAAGCAAGGCGGAGGCGGATTCAGATCGAACTAAAACGGCTTCATTTTCTCTCTCTGGCTATAGAGGCTACCCATAAATTTCTTTGCCGAAATCAAATTAAACCTGTTGTTAAGTTTCGATTAAAAGCAGATTTCGCTCGCTATGAACGCTCCGCTCCCGGTGATTGTGTTCAGAGGGATACCGGCAAAATTGCTCCAAGCTTGCCCCATATTAACCAATTCAGCCACACCACACTGCCAATCAATACCATGTTGAGTGAATACGCGGATTAAATTAAGCGAAACGGAGACGCCGGTGACCGAAATTGCCTATTTATATGGCTTTGCTAACAGCAACTATTTCACCACATGGTATAAAAAGGTCTTTGGGATTACGCTGAGTGAAGGCAGGAAGGATGGGATATGAGTAAACCAGATAATAAGGAAGATCGCGACGCGGGATATCGCCGGGTACGGCTGGAGGATATTGCCACCCGTTGCCGAACTTCGCTCAGTACGGTGTCACGAGCGCTGTCAGGTGAAAAAGGGGTTAGTCACGAACTGCGTACACGGATTCAGGAGGTGGCGCGTGCTATGCGTTATACCCCGGCTCAGGAGCTGTGCGGCGCGCGAATCGTTCTGGCTATTTCGCAGGTAGCGATGCTGGATTATAACCGCTACCAGTTTAGTTGGTACGTGTTGCAAGGATTAAAGGAGCGAGCGAAGGTGCTGGGCGTTGATCTGATTACCCATCCGCTCAACGATAATAACAATGGTGCTTTGCAGGCGTTGCTGGAAGAACCTGACGTGGGTGGGGTATTGGCGCTGACGGTGGATGACGGCGTCTTTCTGAATACGTTGGTGAACTTGAAAAAACCGGCGGTCTTAGTGAATACGGAAGATCCGCTGATGCGGTTGTCCAGCGTGCTTCCCTGTAATCGTTCGGCGACGCGCATGGCCTGCGAATATCTGCTGGATCGTGGGCATCGCGACATTCTGTTTTTAACCCATCCCGGCCGACGGACGATTGAACAACGGGAGGACGGCTGGCGTGAAGCGATGCGCTGTCGCCAACTGGTGTGCGACAACTCACGCGTCTTGACGGTAAGCGACTGGTTGCCAGAGCTGGCGGAGCAGGCGGTGATTGCGCGCTTAAGCGACAATCCGGGTGAGTGCACAGCGATACTGTGTGCCAATGATTCGTTGGCGCTCGGCGCGATTAATGGCGTACGGGCTTTAGGACTACGCGTGCCGGAAGATATTTCGGTGATCGGTATGAATAATCTGCCGCAGGCCGATTTTGCGACACCGCCATTAACCACCGTTCATCTTCCAGTACAGGAAATTGGCACCCTGGCGCTAGAGCTGTTGCAGGATATGATTGCAGGTAGTGTTGAGACGCCAAGGCGTATTGAGCTGGCGTGCTCTATTGTGGAACGTCAATCGGTGGCCCGCATCGAGTGAGGCGGCCACCGGAAAGAAAGCGGGTTAATCAAAACTGGCACGTTCCATTTTCGGCACGAGCAGGAGATACATAACCGCCCATGCCAGTAGGTAAGCGACGGAGCTGATGGCGAAAAGAGCCCAGTAGTTACCTGATGCATCGAGAACTGCACCAATGACGGTAGAAAAGATGACGCTGCCGATCATCCCAAACGTGCTGCCAATTCCCACGACCGAGCCGACGGCAGCGCTTGGGAACAAGTCCGATACCGAGGTCAGGATGTTGGCGGACCAGCCCTGGTGAGCTGCGGCGGCCAAACCAACCAGCGCCACTGCCGCCCACAGATTTTCAACCTGCGTGGCGGCGAAAATCGGCAAAACAAGGCTGGCGCAGATAAGCATCGTGATTTTACGCGCGCTGGCGGTACTGAAGCCTTTGCTCATCAGCTTACCGGGTAACCAGCCAGCCCCCAGGCTGCCAACGATGGCGAAGAGATAAATCACGATAAGCGGTAAGCCTAAGCCTTTCATGTCGATACCGCGTGATTCATGCAGCCATTTCGGTAGCCAGAACAGGAAGAACCACCAAATTGGGTCGGTCAACATTTTACCTAGCGCCACGGCCCACAGTTGGCGATAGCCCAACAGACGCGACCATTTAATAGCGGAAACATTCACGATCTCTTCTTTATCCTGGGAAATCCAGGCTTGCTCTTCTGCACTGGTTTTCGCCTTCACCGGACCAAAGGCGAGGAACCAGGGGATCAGCCACAGAAAGCCAACCGCACCCAGAAGTAAGAACGCGCCTTGCCAGCCATAATGTATCGCGATGAGTGGAATCAGTGCCGGAGAGATAACCACGCCGATATTCACCGCAACCCCAAGAATGCCGGTCGCCAGTGTGCGCTCCTTTTTGGGATGCCACTCGGCAATCACTTTCATCGCGGCCGGGAAGTTAGCGGATTCACCAAGCCCGAGCAGTACGCGTACCACCGCAAAGCCGATGACTGAACCGGCGACAGCATGCAGCATCGCTGCGGTGCTCCAAACGACCATCGCCACGGCATAACTCATTTTGGTCCCCAGTTTGTCGATAATTCGCCCACATACCAGCGTGCCGACACCGTAAGCCACGGTAAAAGCATTGACCAGCCAGCTGTACTCGATCTCCGTCCAGCCGATATCTTTTTGCAGCATCGGTGCCAGCAGGCCGAGAATTTGACGGTCCATATAGTTAACTGTCGTCGCAAATACCAGCATGGAACACACTACCCAGCGATAGTTGCGTTGCGGTTTAGCCTCTTCGAGTGCGGAATTGTGCAGACTGCTCGGATTAACATGACCAGAGGTCAGCCCTGAAGGTGCAGACGGTTTGTCGATTTGTGTATCCATTATTATTTTCCTTGCCCGGTCTGTGTCGGGTGTTGGCTACAGAGGAAGTTCACAGTTACTGCCCACGACGCTCCACTGCTGAGGGTCAAGCGTGCGGCCTTCGGCGTTCACTCGCCCGTCAGCAAAGAAACGCACTGTGCCGTACAGCGGATCGTTTACTTCTATGCTGCCGTCGTCGTGTTGAGTCATTGCCAGGGAGCTAAAGCGCGTGCTAAATGTGTCCAGACTGCTATCGATACGGTCGTTGATGCGCACCAGCCAACAGGTTTGCTGCCCGTTAAGGCGAATTTCACAGTCTCGGGTTGGGCCTGTATTCACCGTCTCAAACGCCTGGTTTCCCACCAGCAGCGCCGTCCCGTCACCGCTGCGTACGGCTGCGTACTGGTTGTTGATAGCGACCTCATCAAACTGGCTTTGCGGTAGCCACGCGTGGGTAAAGGACGGTTGGCCCTCGTGCAAATTGAAAATCAGCACGGCCAATCCTCGATATTGCTGAACGCGAGGGAGCGTGCCGCATCCACCCCAGTAGGAGGGGCGACCGAAGCCACCGTGCAGGGTCTCTCCCGGATGATTGATCCAGATCTGCGCTTCGGGTTGGCTGCCAAGGCGTAAATGGAAAGGTGTCTCCTGATAGCCCCACTCACCCCAGCGGTAGCCCGCTATCGACCCCATTGCCGCATGGCGGTTTTTGTAGTGATACAGTCGGGCAATTCGGTTCGCACCTTGCGCAAAACACCACTCGGTAGCGCTCTCTTTTTGCCAGGCGGCAACGTCAGCGAGCTCACTCGGTGGGTTGAGCAGGCCATCACGCAGCAGAAGTGCTAATTGCGGCAGTGCATGGAAGCGACAGCCGTAGTTGCCTTTTCCCCAGAGCAAACGCGAAATGGCCGCAAGTTCCAGAGAGCGTCCGGCGCGTAGGGTGTGTTCGTACGAACGTCCCTGCGAGGCGGTCAGAAAACCTTGATGGGCTGAACGGGCAATCTGCGTGAGCAGGCGCTCTATGGCTGCAATCGCGCGTTTGCTTATCTGCGCGTCGCCTGACAGCGCCGCGAGTGCGGTTAATCCTTTCAGATCGATGGGGAAATAGGGCGCAGAGTTCCATTCTGCCATTTCGCATTGTTCAAAATGGTCCAGCCATGTGATGACGCGCGCTTTACCTGCCGCCGCCTGCTCACGTCCGTTACGTCCGGAACGAGTGAAAATAGCCTCTGGGAAGAGATTGCCCGCCAGTAGCGCCGCCGTGTGGAACAACAGAGCGTGATTTTCAGAGAAGTACCATTGGACATCGTTGCCCGGTTCATCCATCCAGTATCGAAAGCGCAGAATGGCGTCATCAATACGCCCACGTACCGCCGGATCGATCTCATCGCCCCACACTGTGCGGCACCACAACAGCGGAACAAGGGTAAAGTCTGCGCAATCATGACAGTCGAGAACAGACGGCAAAACGCCATCAAGCATCTGCTGGGTTTGCTCATCGTTAAGGCCGCAGGCCAGACGCGCCAGAGCTTTGACGCTGCTGTATTCACCTTCATGAGCGACCACGCTGAGCGCTTCAGCAATCCGCGCTTCTTGTGTTTGCGGGATATCCTTCTGCCGGTCAGCGTGGCAGATTTCAACCCCCAGGGTACGGCTAATCTGGAACCCTTCACGTTGCAGCGTTATGTGGAAATTGCGGAAGTCCGCCGGGATCTCTTCGCTTTCAGCGATAGCGACCAGCGACTCACCGGCGGTCAGTTGGGTGTGAAATGCTACGGGTTTATCGAGTGAGATAAAATCGCCCAGGACGTTGACGTGTAACCTATAGTCCGTCGAGGAAGGCTGCGGGAATGCCAGGCGAATGGTGCCACGGTTATACACCGGATGCTCAAAGGACACGCCATCCAACAGCTGTTCCATCTCTTTGACCTGTGTGTCAGACAGGGGTGTTTCCAGCGCAATGTGTAGCGGCTTGCCAGCGAGGTAGTCGAGTTCGAAAAAGAAACGAATATCACGTTCGGCTAAATCATCAAACCAGATCTCAAGCTCGTTTTTTCCGGCATGCAGTGGCAGGCTGAATTCACGTTGGCTTTCCAGATTGCGCTGGTAATCAGCCATCCAGAGTACTTCTTCACCATTCAGCTTTAGCACCGCGCCGCCGCAGGTTGTCAGGCGAAAACGATATTCACCTGCCTGCGGGCAATCGAGCAGCGTTCTGGCCCAGGCCCCAACGCGCGTTGGACGGAACCAAAAGCCGGACAGATCGACTCTGTCTGAGGCAAAAGGGAACCACCAACGAGAATAGTTTGCGCTTGCAAAGGGTTGTGGCTTTTTCTCGGAAAAGTGCTGGCGAAAAATATCTCGGCACGGGTAAGTATGCGGAATGAAGTTCTTATGTTTGCTTAAAAAGAAAAATGGATCCATTTCGCCTGTCATCGGTAAATCCACCGTGTCATAGCGTAAACTTGAAATATCGGATAGCTGCCAGTAACGCACAGCATTACCTGCCGTTAAATTAAAATTACTATATTCAATAGCCATTATTTTTCTCCAAAAGAGAACGGTTCAGTTTTATTTTTAATTAACGAAATGTAAGCCTTCACTCAGGCATAATATTGCCAGCGCCTGTCCATACCCAGTAGGTTGTAATGGAATGTCTTTATAAAATTGCAGTGTTCGCCCCATGCGAGTGCCATAAGAAACATTATGCACAGTCCCCCTGGCATCAATATTATCCTGAACAATTGTCAGCGCTTTTAAACCCGCCTGTTGCCACCGTTCATCGCCAATTCCCATTCGTACGCCTTTTAATAAGCCGTAGCCAAAACCGGCGGTGGCAGAAATTTCGGTATAGGAGTCAGGATGGTCGAGCAAGGTGTGCCATGCGCCGTTATCTGCCTGTAAGTCAATCAGCGTATTGACCTGCTTTTTCAGACACTCGATTAGGTATTCGCGTACGCCCGTGTCTACATCGGCAAGGTCCAGTAACTCGAGGATGCCAACAGTAATCCACGCATTGCCACGCGCCCAACGGGCATTGGCAAAGTTGCTGTTCTCGACAAAGCTCCAGCCGTGGTACCACAAACCGGTTTGAGGATCATTGAGGTAGCGTGCATGCAGCAAGAACTGACGCACCGCTTCATCAACCAGTTCTTTGCGCCCGGATACCGTACCGTAGTGCGCCAGGAACAGTACGACCATGAACAGCGTATCGTCCCAGAGCTCCATCTCATTAATGCCGTCGGAAACCACATGCTGGAAGCCCTGTTCTGGTGTACGCGGGAGTTCGGTCATCACGCGGGTTGCCCAGTTATCCAACACCTGCTGATAATGGGGCTGCCGGTGATGAGACCAAAAAAGCGATAAGGGAAGCATCGGTGCGGTGGTATTCACGTTCAGGCCCGGCAGCCCTTTTTCAATATTTTTCTGAAACCAGCTATCGATAATTTGATAAAGGGCATTCGATTTATTATTCTCCCATAAACGCACCAATCCAAATAGCCCAACGCCCTGTGGCCATTCCCAACTGGAAAATGAAATATAATCGCCTATGCTACCGTCAAGATTGGGTTCATTAAATCGCCCATTATCTTTTAATTCAGTAAATCCACTTAAAAGTAAGTCGATATTTTTATTCAGAGTGCTTTTTTCCATTTTTATTTTCTGCCAGCGCGTGATGATTATTTCAATAATGATTAAATCACTCTATATTTAATGTGCGCAATACGAAAAAAATTTTGCGTTCATATTTTGTGAGCTTTGGCAATATTTAATTCGACCTCGCTTTTTTATTTTTCACATCGCAATAACGGGAACTATTGATAAAACAAGAGGTTGCTGGAACAGTGTTTCATTTTTAGAGGGTGGATTGCGAAAATTTTTTGCGTAGTTATCAACAGCTGTTATTGATGATGTCGTTGTCCACGATGCGCCGTAACCGGCAGTGCTCTGTTGCCAGTAGCAACAAAGCATGAAGTTGGTGTAGTGTTTTTAAACGATCAATCAGGCGGAAGGGCCTTCGAAGCATGCTGAAAATACTGGGTAAAACGACGTCAATCAATGTGCGCAAAGTGCTTTGGACCTGCGAAGAAGTGGGGCTGGATTATGTTCAGGAAGATTACGGTAGCGGATTTGCCTCGACGCAAACCGATGCCTTTCGCGCCATGAATCCGAATGCGATGGTGCCCGTGTTGATTGACGATGAGTTCGTGCTGTGGGAATCGAATTCGATTTGCCGCTATCTGGCGCGTAAAGCCGGGCGCGATGACTTACTCCCCAATGAGCCGCAAGCATGTGCCAACGTCGAGCACTGGATGGATTGGCAGGCGACCGAATTTAATAACGCCTGGCGTTATGTCTTTCCCGCTCTGGCGCGCAAGAATCCAGCGTATAACGATCAAAAGGCAATTGCCGAAGGCATTAACGCGTGGAACCACTGTATTGGTATTCTGGAACAACAACTCCAGCGCACCAGTGCCTGGGCGGCTGGTGAGACGTTTACGCTGGCGGATGTGGTGCTTGGGTTGTCGGTGAATCGCTGGAAAATGACACCGTTTGCCCATCCCGACGTGCCTGCTATTGACGCGTGGTTTATGCGCTTGAATCAGCGGCCGGCATTTTTGCGTCATGGCAATAATGGTATGGTCTAAAAAGTCGGGCTGACGGCACTATATAAATTAATTCGCCGCTTTTTATCCGCCATCACGTAATGATCAATATGACGTAGTCCGTGTCTGGCGATTGAGCTGAGCGCCAGACACGGACTGCGTTTTTCATGATCGACAATCCAGCGGTATTATTTAGCCAGAATCTCTCTGCGGACGATATCTGCGCCTGCGCTTAATGCATTGAGTTTGCCTATAGCGACCCGACGAGATAAGGGAGCCATACCACAGTTGGTAGAAGGATAGAGCTTATCGGCATCCACAAACTGAAGTGCTTTTCGTAGCGTATCGGCGACGTCCTCTGGTGTTTCAATGGTATTGGTTGCCACATCAATAGCACCTACCATGACTTTTTTACCGCGAATCAGTTCCAGCAGATCCATGGGAACACGCGAGTTGTGACATTCCAGTGAGATGATATCGATAGCCGATGTTTGCAGTTTCGGAAACGCTTCTTCATATTGCCGCCATTCTGACCCTAGCGTTTTTTTCCAGTCGGTATTGGCCTTGATGCCATAGCCATAGCAAATATGTACAGCCGTTTCACATTTCAGCCCTTCAATGGCTTTTTCTAACGTGGCGATCCCCCAGTCATTCACTTCATCAAAGAAAACATTAAATGCCGGTTCATCAAACTGGATGATATCAACACCTGCGGCCTCTAATTCTTTCGCTTCCTGATTGAGTATTTTGGCAAATTCCCAGGCGAGCTTTTCGCGGCTTTTATAGTGGTTATCATAGAGTGTATCGATCATCGTCATCGGCCCCGGCAATGCCCATTTAATGGGTTGCCGGGTGAGTTGACGTAAGAATTTGGCATCTTCAACAAAAACGGGTTTTTGGCGCGCCACCGCACCGACCACTGTTGGTACGTTCGCATCATAGCGATTACGAATTTTAACGACTTCACGTTTCTCAAAATCCACACCGCTCAGGTGCTCAATAAACGTGGTGACAAAGTGTTGGCGTGTTTGTTCGCCATCGCTGACAATATCAATACCCGCCCGCAGTTGATCAAACAGCGACAAACTCAGGGCGTCTTTTTTCCCTTCAATCAACTCTTCGTTCTGTAATTTCCACGGAGACCACAGTTTCTCAGGCTCTGCGAGCCAAGAGGGTTTGGGTAAACTGCCCGCAGTCGAGGTGGGTAGCAATGTTTTCATAGCAGGTGACCTTATATTTTTGGTGAATCAACGCGCGTAATGGGCAGACCATTGTTCAAGAATATGTTTGTATGGTTTGATGAAGTGCTCTTCAGTAAACTTTCCTTGTTTAATCGCTAACTGGCTGCGTTCTTCCCGATCATAAACAATCTTTGTTAATGAGTGATCCTGGTTATTCAGGTTGGGTTGATAGTATTGCCCCGCGGCAGAGTTAGCATTGTAAATCTCAGGTCGGTAAATTTTTTGGAAAGTCTCCATTGTGCTGATGGTACTGATAAGCTCAAGATCAGTATAATCACTCAGTAAGTCACCAGAAAAATAGAAGGCCAAAGGCGCAACGCTATGTTGCGGCATAAAATAGCGAACCTGTAACCCCATTTTTTCGAAATACTGTTCGGTCAAAGAAGAACCATTCGGTTGGTATTCGATACCCAAGACAGGATGCTGGTTTCCAGTGCGATGATAGATATCTTTGCTGGAAACACTTAAGCATATTACAGGTGATTTTTTAAAATTACCTTTGTATTCCTGTGAGTTGACGAAATGCTTAAATATATTCCCATGCAAATCGCCAAAGTTATCTGGAACGCTAAATTCAGAACGATTATTGTTATGTTCTAATAACAACACACTAAAATCATAATCTCGCACATAAGAAGAGAAGTTATTGCCTACAATACCTTCAATCCGTTGATTCGTTTTTTTATCAATAATGTTTGTTTTCAATATTTCAATGGCCGGGAAGGTGCCGTCATTATTGGCAAGATGCAGGTCAACAGAAATGATTTCAAGTTCGACAGAATAACGATCGCCTTTGGGGTTATCCCAATGCGCCAATGTATTGAAGCGATTATCAATCATCACCAATGTGTTGCGTAAGTTCTCCTGGCGGCTCGTTCCCCTGGCCAAATTCGCAAAGTTGGTGGTGATGCGTGTGTTTTCGGAGGGGTTATAGTTCTCATCGAAGCAACTGCTCTTAATCGTAAATGTAAAATTTGTAGTCATCGCGTTCTTTTATCCTGTTGCCTGATATGAAGACCTTGTTAATGCATTGATATTAAATGATTTTATCTTATCATTTGGTGGTCTTCATGTTACTAATAAGTTAATTTAGCATAATTTATGCCAGAGTTTTGGGGGGAGTGAAAGAGAGTTAATTTCATTACAACATGAGCCATATTCATGGTCAGGCATACTGTCAGGTCATTGAGGGGGTAGGTGGCCCAGTTTCATAATATTAACCATATTAATCAATGCATTACTGAACATGCTGATGCCAATGCTAAAAGAGGTAGACGCCGTGGTGGCGAACGACAGACGGGGTGATTGGTATAACAAGGCTCATCATGAGCCTTGTTCTTGACGGGATAACACGAATTTCAGCACAGCAACCGTTGAGTACTTCACCTCGTTGTTGAACACCGACTGCTACCCACGTCATGTGGACACGGCCCGAAGTGAGGTTCTGTTCAGGCGTTGTGGAGAACGTCGCTAGCACGACTTTTTAACGGTGATCTGAATACTATCTTTTATATCTAACAAAAACGCTATCGGGGCTTTATGCATCAGAGCTGAAGTTCGTGTCTCAATTAGAAGAAGAAAATCTGTAGCTGAAGATACGGGCTGCCGATCTGAGCCTCGATAAGTCCATGTTGCGGGATATACTCACAAAAAAGATCCGATATGGCACGCTATTCGCGAAGAGGGCGGGGATTTACGGGCGCACTACCTGCCAGTAAAAGGCAGGTTTGCTTTGTGTTACGGAGCGTCGGAGCCAAAATATGGCTGATATTTTTTCGCTACTGTAATGGCTCACTGGCAATATTTTTTGTTGAGTTCATTAAATGATCTGAGTTGAGACAGATATTCATAAACTACGAAATCGTCATCTGTTGCGTAAGCAAGGGGACGCCGTGAATACTTGGTACCTATTATCAGATGATATGGTTCTGCTGAAATAAATCGAACTCCTATTTTTCGGCCAAGCTTTGTTTCTCCTGAGATAATACCGCACACATAAGCACGTTTCTCAAATTCGTGTTGATAAATTTCAGAGAATGAAACAGGCTTTGAGAAATCAATATCGCTATCACAGAACCCTAGCGTCATTTTCTTTTTTTTCTCATTTTCAGGATCTTTTGCCAGAGCATCCCTGAGCAAGTCACAACTTGCTGGAGAACCAGCCCCCCGCTTTAAGGACTCAATTACGGATAGCTTCACTTGTTCATATGGCTCTTTTTCTTGTGCATGAGACATGGAAACTACAGCTAATAAAGTAAACGCCGACAATATGTTACGCATCATGACGATGATTCTCTAAAAAACATGCTTGAACATATCGGCAAAAAAGATAAGAACATTAGTGAGTTGTGAGCTAACTCTTCAGTATGAACACTCTTTGATTTTACCCGGTGCATCACAGGGTCCACACGAATCTTGTAATACACCGGGTAACGGAAGTCGCTCAGTGGCATTATCAGTAAGACTTTTATTACCGATAACGCATTCAGGCGTTGATGTTACATCGAATAGCCCGGTTTTTTGGTGAGGTTATCCAGTTCTGGACCGATTTCGATATCGTAAACGGTGTCTTTCCAGCGATCTGGCGTGACTTCGGTTAGCGCCACCGAGATAGACTTGTCTTCCGCGTTCAGGTACTTCTTGAGCAGGTCGCTGATATCGTTTGCCAAATCCTGTTTGACGGTTTCTGGCAGATTGCGGGGAAAATACTTGATGGCAACATGTGGCATGGCTAAGACGCTCCGTGTGTGAAAATGGGTATAGGGCAGGGTGGTTAGCACTGAAACACTCACCGCCTGTGGCGTAATCATCTTGGCATGGTTTTAGGCAGACGACTATCTACATCAAAGACGACTATCTGCTCAAAGAAGACGGTTTACTTAACGAAGATGATTTAGCCAACGAAGACACGCTACCCAAACGTAAGCTATCCGGATTAACTGAGCGGCCTACATTAACGGCTCGGCGTTGATCGATGGTGGGATCCACGCCGAGCCGTGGCATTTTACTGCACGACGACCACATCCAGTGCGCGCAGGTGCTCCGGCAACCAGGATAAGTGGATTTCACTGCCAATTTGCCAGTTCGGATTAACGTCGCTGGCGGGCAGTTTCACCATAAATTGCGGTTGCCCGGCCACCTCGGTCATCATGCGGACGTGATCGCCAAGATAGATAAATTGCTGGATATGGGCGCGAACCTGCTGGGCACCATCCGGCAGGACGCTGGCGTTAACTTTTACCCGCTCCGGGCGGATGCACAGGTGGATTTTTTTACCCGGTGAACTGGGGCGCACTTTCAGCGCGCGCAGGACGGTGCCATCATCCAGTTGAGCCTGATAATAATTGCCGTCGCTGCCGCATTGGGTGGCAATCAGCGTATTGTTTTCACCGATAAATTGCGCCACGAAGGTATTTTGCGGGTGTTCGTAGATATCGTTCGGGCTGTCCATCTGTTGGATGATGCCGTCATTGAACACCGCGACCCGGTCTGACATGGTCATCGCTTCGCTCTGATCGTGGGTGACGTACACCACGGTAAGCTCTAACGCCCGGTGCAGTTCCTTTATTTCCAATTGCATATGTTCGCGAAGTTGCTTGTCCAGCGCGCCCAAGGGTTCATCCATCAGCACCAACCGGGGTTCAAACACCAGCGCTCTGGCCAGTGCCACGCGCTGCTGCTGGCCGCCCGACATCTGCGCCGGGTAACGGTCGGCCAGATTAGCCAGTTTGACGCGGTCCAGCACGCGGTCCACTTTCTCTTTGATGTCACTGCGGTTCAGGCGGCGAATGGACAGCGGAAACGCCAGGTTTTCCGCCACCGTCATGTGTGGAAACAACGCATAGTTCTGAAACACCATGCCGATGCCACGTTGATGAGGCGGCAGGTTGTGTAATGGGGTGTCACGCAGCAGGATTTCACCCTGCGTAGGCGTTTCAAACCCGGCCAGCATCATCAGACTGGTGGTTTTGCCGGAGCCGGACGGGCCCAGCATGGTCAGGAATTCACCTTCCTGAATATCCAGATTCAGGTTTTTGACCACCAGACGATCGCCATCGTAGGTTTTTTGAATATTTTTGAAGCTGACGTAGGTTTTCATTCTTCCCTTCTCTCACGTGTCGTAGCTCGATGCTGATAATGACTTATGCATAAGTCGTGCCTGATACTTAATTGAGAAACTATTCTTATTGGTTTGGAATAAAAAAGAGGCGTCAGATGTTCAGCCGGTTACCGTGATGAACGCGGATATTCGGCTATTACCCGGTGTGTTAATAGTGCATAGTGCACAGCATTAACACTGGTGCAACAAACAGGATGCCTGAACAGTATGGTGCATTGTTTGCTGAGATTGCATCAAAATGGTGATTTTTTGTTAAACGAAAGCACCAATGCTGTGCAATGGTGCGAGCGAAAACCTGAGGTTGGAGGAGGGCTACTGCCACCGGTTGGGGAGGGTGGCAAGTAGGGGCGCGGGGCTATCGGGGCCTTAGTCGTGTGGCTTTTCCAGCGCGCGTAAACAGCGAAGAATCACGTCAAACGCCTGTACTATTTCAGCCTCATCGACACCGGCGTAACCGAGCAACAGCCCGCGCTGATGCGTTGGGTGCAGGTAGTAACTGGAAAGCGGTTTGACCATCACGCCGTGTTGCAGAATACGGGTGGCCAGCACCACGTCATCGATGGGGTCGGGCAAGCGCAGAATCAGGTGTAGCCCGGCGTTACTGTTATAGCCGAGGTAGTCATCCCCCAAATGCTGCACGATCAATTCGCTCAACAGCGCGCGACGGCGGGCGTACAACAGGCGCATACGTCGGATGTGGGCGGCGTAGTGCCCTTCGCTGATGAACTGGCTCAGCGTCAGTTGCGTCAGCAGGTGCCCACCACGGTACAGCTCGGCATGCGCTATTTTCAGTTCTCGCGCCAGTTGTGGCGGCAGCACCATGTAACTGACTCGCAGCCCCGGATAGAGTGTTTTGCTGAAGGTGCCGATGTAGATAACCGGCGGTTGCGTCTGGAGCCCTTGCAAGGCCGGAATCGGGCTGCCGGAAAAGCGGAATTCGCTATCGTAATCGTCTTCAATGACCCAACTGTTGTGCTCCTGCGCCAATGCCAGCAACCGCTGGCGACGGGCCAGGCTCATCACCGCCCCTAATGGGTACTGATGTGATGGCGTAACGCAAATCAACCGGGGCACCGAGTGCGGCGAGACATCGTCCGGCGGCACCATGCCTTGTTCGTCCACCGCCACTGGCGCGACACGCAGGCCATTGATGGTCAACACATTGCGCATGCCCCAATAACAGGGGTCTTCAATCCAGGCCAAATCACCTGGGTTGCACAACATTTTGGCCAGCAGATCCATCGCCTGATGGGTCCCTTCGGTAATCAGGATTTGCTCCGGCGTGCAGGTCACCGAACGCGCCACCCGCAAGTAGTCCACCAACGCTTGTTGCAGTTCCGGGCAACCGCCGATCGGCGAATAAGAGAGCTGTTCCGGCTTCAGGCGACGGGACAGGCGGGTTTGCAGCCGCCGCCATAGGTCATGCGGAAAGCTGGCGATATCCGGAACGCCCGGCATGAACGCCCCCCACTGGCGGGCCGATGCACCGGCATACCCCAGCAGATGCATACCCCGTCGGGAAATTTCCTGTACGGCCGGGCGCAGTGGCGACAACGTATCGTCGCGCATATCCGGCGTATGGGTGTCTGGCAACTGTTCGGTGACGTAACTGCCGCTGCCGGTACGGGTCTCGATATAGCCTTCCGCCAGCAGTTGTTCAAAGGCGGCGATCACCGTATTGCGCGATAGCGATAACTGCTGCGCCAGGTCGCGTGACGAAGGTAAACGCCGTCCCGGCGCGATATCGCCGGAAAGAATCGCCAGGCGGATGGTGTCGTACAGCCGCTTGTTGAGGGTGCCTTCCAACTGGCGTTCCAGCCCCTGCAGCAGCAAATCGGTCAGTAGTGAGCGCAAAGTGGATCCTTTAAATATTAAAAACTGGCTCTGGATTATAGGGCCATACAGGAGATAAATAACAACATCGTAACGTCAATCGTCAACCCTTATTGGGTGGTGTGTTCATCGAATCGGAGCGGAAAATGAGTAACAGCGAATTGAATCAACGTCGTTTGGCCGCCACGCCGCGTGGCGTGGGTGTGATGTGTGATTTCTATGCCGACAAGGCAGAGAATGCCACCCTGTGGGATGTTGAAGGGCGCGAGTATATTGATTTTGCGGCCGGGATTGCGGTACTGAACACCGGCCACCGTCACCCTAAATTGCTGGCGGCAGTACGTGAGCAGCTGGAAAAATTCACCCACACCGCCTATCAAATCGTGCCTTACGGCAGCTATGTGGCGCTGGCGGAGCGTCTGAATGCACTGGCACCGATCGCTGGCCCGGCCAAAACGGCCTTCTTCACCACTGGGGCCGAGGCGGTTGAAAACGCAGTGAAAATTGCTCGCGCTTACACCAAACGCCCTGGCGTGATTGCCTTTGGTGCGGCGTTCCACGGCCGTACGCTGCTGACCCTGACGTTGACCGGTAAAGTGGCTCCGTATTCCACCGGTTTCGGCCCGTTCCCTGGGTCCATTTTCCATGCGCTGTACCCGAATGCCCAACACGGCGTTACGGTAGAACAGGCGCTGGAGAGCATTGATCGCATTCTGCATACCGATATCGGTGCCGATCAGGTCGCCGCCATTCTGCTGGAGCCGGTACAAGGCGAAGGGGGATTCAATGTGGCACCGCCGGAATTCATTAGTGGTGTGCGCCAGTTGTGTGACAAATACGGCATGTTGCTGATTGCCGATGAAGTACAGAGCGGCTTTGCCCGTACCGGCAAGGTGTTCGCGATGGAGTATTACGACGATAAAGCGGACCTGATCACCATGGCGAAAAGCCTGGGCGGCGGCTTCCCGATTTCCGGCGTGGTAGGGCGTGCCGAGGTGATGGACGCACCGGGCCCCGGCGGGCTGGGTGGGACTTATGCGGGTAACCCGCTGGCGGTGGCCTCAGCACTGGCCGTGCTGGATGTGATTGAAGAAGAACAACTGTGCCAGCGTGCCCAACGCCTTGGCGCTACACTGGTTGAAGCGCTGGAGCAGGCGAAAACTGCTAACCCGGCGATCGCCGATATCCGTGCCCGCGGCTCGATGGTGGCGGTGGAGTTTAATGACCCGCAAACCGGCAAACCGAGCGCGGAAATCACCAAAAAATACCAGCAAGCGGCGCTGGAACAAGGGCTGCTGTTACTGACCTGCGGTACGCATGGCAACGTGATCCGTTTTCTGTATCCGCTGACCATTCCGGATGCCCAGTTCAGTAAAGCACTGTCTATTCTGGCCCAGGTTCTGGCGAAGTGAGATGTGAGCGAAAAGGTAGCTATGCAACTAAAAAATAAAGCGTTATTCCGCCAGCAATGTCTGATTGGCGACGAGTGGCAAGACAGCCATAACGGCGCTCGCCTGAGCGTGAACAACCCGGCGACCGGTGATGAACTGGGCAGCATTCCGCTGGTTACGGCGCAGCAGACTCAACTGGCGATTGCGCAGGCTGAGCAGGCGCTGGTGGCGTGGCGTCAGCGTACCGGTAAAGAGCGTGCGGCACTGATGCAGGCATGGGCGCAATTGATTCGTGAGCATCAGGACGATTTGGCGGCGATCCTCACCGCTGAACAGGGGAAACCGCTGGCGGAAGCCCGTGGGGAAATCGCTTACGCTAATTCGTTTATCGACTGGTTTGCTGAAGAGGCTAAGCGGGTGGAAGGCAGTGTGTTGCAGTCGCCGCAGGCCAATCAACGCCTGCTGGTGATTAAGCAAGGCATCGGGGTATGCGCAGCGATCACGCCGTGGAACTTCCCGGCGGCAATGATTACCCGTAAAGCGGCACCCGCGCTAGCGGCTGGGTGCACCATGATAGTCAAACCGGCGGAGCAGACACCGTTCACCGCACTGGCGCTGGCGGAGCTGGCGCTACAGGCGGGCATTCCTGCCGGTGTGTTGCAGGTGGTGACTGGCGAAGCCGCCTCGGTGGGTAAAGTACTGTGTGATAGCCCGGTGGTGCGCAAGCTGAGCTTTACCGGGTCTACCGAAGTTGGCCGCATTTTGATGGCGCAAAGTGCGCCGACGGTGAAAAAACTGTCGCTGGAACTGGGTGGCAACGCGCCGTTCATCGTGTTTGACGACGCTGATCTGGAACTGGCGATAAAAGGCATTCTGGCGTCCAAGTTCCGCAACAGCGGGCAGACCTGTGTTTGCGCCAACCGCATTTATGTTCAGCGGGGTATCTACCCGGCACTGGCTGCACGGCTGGTGGAGGAAGTGGAAAAACTGAACGTGGGCGAGGGGACGCAACCCGGCGTGACGCAAGGCCCGCTGATTGATCAGGACGCGGTCGGCAAGGTCGAATTGCATATTAGCGATGCCCTGGCCAAAGGGGCGACGTTGCTGACCGGCGGTTCACGCCATGCGCTGGGCGGCACGTTCTTTACGCCGACGGTGATAGGTGGCGTAACGCGCGAGATGCGGTTTGCGCGAGAGGAAACATTCGGGCCGGTGGCACCGTTGTTCCCGTTTGACGATGAGGCGCAGGCGGTGGCGATGGCGAACGACACCGAGTTTGGCCTGGCAGCCTACGTCTATACCCGTGATGCCATCCGCCAGTGGCGTGTGCCGGAAGCGCTGGAGTACGGCATGGTCGGCATTAATACCGGCCTCATTTCTAACGAAGTCGCCCCGTTTGGCGGGGTAAAACAGTCGGGGTTGGGACGCGAAGGCTCACGCTTCGGCATTGAGGAATACCTGGAGATGAAATATCTCTGCGTTGACCTTACCCCATCAGCCTGACGACGGATGCAGTTGGATGAACAAGGATGTTCATGTCAGGAACGGTCGGGCCAGTCTGGTGCAGCTCGTTAACCGATTGCACCATAACAAGGCAAATCAACCACCGGCTGTCGCAGTCAAAAACAGGCTATCAGATTAAAAATAACACCAGCACTGTGCAGATTGCACAGCGTAGGACTTCCACGGCTCCATCCGGCAGTTTTTAATCCAGTCGATAGAAACTGGCATGAAAACTGCTATACAGAATGATGTCATACATCAAAAAAATTAAGGGTTTTCCCCTTATGGACATACGTTGACTACTCTCTTTAGGAGCCAGACCATGTTGAAAAAATTTGCACTATCCGCTCTGCTCGTTGCCATGGCCTCCCAGAGCTGGGCTGATAATCTGACCGTGATTTCCTTTGGCGGCACCAATAAAGATGCACAGGATAAGGCGTTTTATAAGCCGTTCCAGGCCGCAGGCAAAGGCACGATCGAAGCCGGTGAATACAATGGTGAAATGGCTCGTATCCGCGCAATGGTGCAGACAGGGCAGGTTGGCTGGGATGTGGTGGAAGTGGAAGGTCCGGAACTGCTGCGTGGATGTAACGAGGGACTGTTTGAACCGCTGGACTGGCAAAAGCTGGGTCATCAGGCCGATTTCGTTAAAGGGGCCGTCTCTGAATGCGGTGCCGGGATTTTCGTCTGGTCCACGGTGCTGACTTACAACGCCAATAAATTACAGCAGGCCCCCAAAAGCTGGGCTGATTTCTGGGATGTGAAAAACTTCCCCGGCAAGCGCGCGCTACGCAAGAGCGCCAAGTTCACGCTGGAAATCGCCTTGTTGGCCGATGGCGTGAAGCGTGAAGATGTCTACACCGTGCTGGCGACTCCGGCGGGTGTCGATCGCGCGTTCAAAAAACTCGATCAGATCAAATCCAATATTCAGTGGTGGGAATCCGGTGCTCAGCCGTTGCAGTGGCTGGTGGCTGGGGATGTGGTCATGACCTCTGCCTACAATGGTCGCGTAGCCGTGGCGCAGAAAGAAAAACCGGGCATCAATATCGTCTGGAAAGATGGCCTGTACGATTTGGATAGCTGGGCGATTGTAAAAGGCTCCAAGCATAAAGCGCTGGCTGAACAGTTTATCGCGTTCGCCAACCAGCCGGAAAACCAGAAGGTGTTTGCTGAAAACATCGCTTATGGGCCGACCAACAGCAAAACCACCGCGTTACTGAGCCCGTCCATCAGCAACAACCTGCCAACCGCCCCGGATAACCTGGCGCAGTCTGTACAGGTCGATACCGAATTCTGGATTGATCACGGCGAAGAGCTGGAACAGCGCTTCAACGCCTGGGCTGCCCAGAAGTAATCCTGAACCGGTATTGAACAAGGAGAGCACGCTTATGTCCCAGAGTGAGATGTTGAAGGCTGAACCGCCAGTCGGTAATCAGGAAGCTCGCACCAGTCTGAAACAGCAACTGCGTCAGGCGCAGGCCCGCTATCAGAAACGGTCGCTGTTGCTGATAGCACCCCTATTCCTGTTTATTCTGGTCAGTTTTCTGTTCCCGATACTGTCGATTCTGGGCAAAAGCGTGTCTAACCCGGACTTGCGCGTCAGTATGCCGATGACGGTGGAGGCGATGCGGAATTGGCCTGGCAAAGCGGTGCCGGATGAAAGTGTGTTTCGCGCGCTGGTGAGCGATCTGCGCAATGCCCGTAGTACCGGGCAGGTCGCCACGATCACCAAGCGGCTGGGGTATGAAGATAGCCAGTACCGCACACTGATTACCCGTACCCTGCGTAAACTGCCGTCGGATGAACAGCCGGGGCTGCGTGAGCAACTGATCGCCGAACAGCCGATGTGGGGTGAACTCAACACCTGGAAAACCATCGAGCGAGCGTCAAGTCCGTTTACCAGCTATTACCTGCTGGCGGTGTTTGACCATAAGGTCGACCCACAAACCGATAAGGTGGTGGCGCAACCGGCGGATCAGGCACTGTATGTTGATGTATTAATACGCACGCTGCTGATGGCCGGTGTCGTCACGCTGCTGTGTGTGGCATTGGGTTATCCGCTGGCTTACTGGCTGGCAAAACAGCCGGATAACCGCGCCAATTTATTGATGATTCTGGTGTTGCTGCCATTCTGGACTTCGTTGATTGTGCGCACCGCCAGTTGGATTGTGTTGTTGCAATCCGGTGGGTTGATCAACCGTTCGCTGATAGGTCTGGGCATTATTGATGAGCCGCTGGTGCTGGTGTTTAACCGCATCGGTGTCTATATCTCGATGACCCACATTCTGTTGCCGTTTTTTGTGCTGCCGCTGTATGCAGTGATGAAAGGTATTTCGCCTAACTATGTTCGGGCGGCGATTTCGCTGGGTGCGCATCCGTTTCTGGCGTTCTGGCGGGTGTATGTGCCACAGACTTACGCCGGGGTGACGGCCGGTGCGTTGCTGGTGTTCATGATGGCGATCGGCTACTACATTACGCCAGCGTTGCTTGGCGGGCCTGGCGACCAGATGCTCAGTTATTTCGTGGCGTTTTTCACCAACACCACCATGAACTGGGGAATGGCGGCCGCGTTGGGGACGCAACTGTTGGTGATCGTGGTACTGCTGTATGTGGTGTATATCCGTGTGACCCGCACCGACGCCGAAGCGGCGGCGCGTTAAAAGAAGGAGCAAGCGATGAAACCGATGAAGGAAATGAGACAACAGGGATCGCAGCTGTTGCGGATGTGGAATGGCTTCTTCAATTTTTATGGCGCGGCGATGTTGCTGTTTCTGATCGTGCCGGTGCTGGTGATTGTACCGCTGTCGTTTAATGCCGGGTCGTTTCTCAGCTACCCGTTGGCCGGATTTTCCCTGCGCTGGTATCGGGAGTTTTTCCATTCCAGCGAATGGCTTGGTGCGTTGGGCAACAGCCTGCTGATCGCGCCGCTGGCGACGATACTGGCAACCGTATTGGGCGTGCTGGCGTCGGTGGGACTGGTTCGCGGTGAGTTTCGCGGCAAGTCATTGGTGATGGCGGTACTGATTTCACCGATGATCGCCCCGGTGGTGATCGTGGCCGTCGGGATGTTCTTCTTCTTCGCCAAGCTGTCACTGCTCAATAGCTACATCGGGTTGGTGCTGGCTCATGCGGTGTTGGGGGTGCCATTTGTGGTGATTACCGTCACCGCAGTGCTGAAAAATTACGATCAGAACCTGACTCGTGCTGCCGCCAGCCTGGGTGCGCCGCCGTTGCTGGCGTTTCGTCGGGTAACCCTGCCGCTGATAGCCCCTGGCGTTTTCTCTGGCGCACTGTTTGCGTTCGCCACCTCGTTTGATGAGGTGATTGTGACGCTGTTTCTCGCCAGTCCTCGTCAGCGTACATTGCCATTGCAGATGTTCGCCGGGATCCGCGAAAACCTTGACCCGACTATCGCTGCCGCAGCGACGATGATGGTGGCAGCCGCGCTGGTGCTGTTGGTGGTGATGGAAGTGCTGCGTCGTCGTTCGGAGAAATTGCGCGGCGGGCATTGATTCCAGCAGTGGATAAGCGCCATTGTTGACTATGGGTATATGACCTCTGCTGCGATGATGGCTACGGTACTCGCCGCAGCCATCATATACCTTTACCTTCCTGTAATCTTTCCTGCAACCGCTCGCAGGCAAACTCCCAGAACGCCCTCACCCGGCGAGGCATCAGCTCCCGATGCGGCGCAACCAATTGTACCGGAAGAGGAGCAGGTTCCCATTCCGGCAGCAGATGAACCAGCGAGCCGTCACGAAAATCGTCCTCCAACTGGTAACTGAGCAAGCGAACGATGCCATAACCCGCACGGGCCGCTACACACTGTGCTTCTACGTCATTGGTGATCAACCGTGGAGAGATGGGGACTTTGACCATCGCCCCATGTGCGTCAAAGCGCCACTCAACGACTGGCAGCAGCGCTCCGGCGATCACATCATGGTGAGCCAAATCGCACGGCTGTACGGGTGTTCCCCGTGCTGCAAGATAAGCCGGGCTGGCGGCCAGCATGCGGCTAACACTGCCGACCTGGCGGGCCACCATTGATGAGTCTTTCAGGTCGCCAATACGTACCGCCATATCCAGACCTTGCTCGATCAGGTCCTGATTATGGTCGTTGAGCAGTAGTTCTATCTGGATATCCGGGTGCTGTGATAGAAACGCCATCACCACTGGTGTGACGTGACGACGACCGAACTGTACCGGTGCGGTCAGACGTAACATACCGCGGAGTTGGCTCTCGTTAGACTCTTGTACTGCCTCCTGATAATCCTCCAGCAGCATGCGGGCGCGTTCTGCCAACCGGAGACCGGCTGGGGTTGGGGCAATTTTGCGGGTGGTGCGTTCCAGTAAGCGCGTGCCCAGTCGCTTCTCCAGCGCCGCAATGGCGCGGGTGACGGCAGGGGCTGAGCGGCGTAACTGACGTGCCGCGGCACTCAGACTGCCTTGACTGACCACGGTAGTAAAAATAAGCAGCTCATCAAGACGGTCCATTATTATTCCATAAAGTGAAATTATCTATTTCATCTGGCAGGGATTCACATTACTCCAGGAAAAAGTAGTCTGGCAACAGAACTTCACAGGAGAAAAAACATGTCCCGTTATTTGTATGCTACGCCGTTGTCCGGTCATTGCCATCGTGTGTGTCTGCTGCTGAACATGCTGGCGTTACCTTATGAGGTCATTCCTGCGCCTGCTGACGTGCGTACCGGTGCAGAATTCAAACGTCTTAATCCATTCGGCCAGATTCCTGTATTGGTCGATGGTGAGGTCACGCTGGCCGACAGCGCTGCCATTATGGTGTATCTGGTCAAACGCTATGCGCCGGGTAGCCACTGGTTGCCGGATGATCCGCAGACTGCGGCGCAAATTTCCCAGTGGCTGGGCAAAGCCGCTGGGGAGATTCGTTATGGTGTGGCATCGGCGCGGTTGATCCGGCTGTTCGGTGTTGATGAAGACTATGATTCCGCGGTGCGTGTAGCGCAGCGTTTCCTGCCTCAGATGGACGCCCACTTGCAGGTGCGCGACTGGCTGGTGAGTGAGCAGCCGACTATCGCCGACCTGGCTTGCTATGCTTATGTCGCGGCGGCACCGCAAGGCGGCATCACATTGGCGTCCTGGCCGTCAATCAGGTCCTGGCTGGCGCGAGTGGAGGCGTTACCCGGCTTTGAACCATTGCCGGAACCGGGCGCGTAATGATGAGCTTCCACCCTGATGAACGTCGTGCGCAACAGCGTGCAGGCTTTTCCGTCTCTTCGGCTGCAATTCGTGATGCGATGCCGATACAGCACCAACAATTTTTCGCTGGGTTACGGTTGTTTTTTATTGCTACCCGCGATCGGAATGGGTGGCCGGTGGCAACGGTCTTATCGGGTACACCTGGCTTTTTATCAACGCCGGATGCGCGCCAGTTGCTTATTGGGTCCATGCCAACCGAGTCAGATCCGCTGACGAGTGCTCTACATGTCGGTGGTTTGATAGGCGGTCTGGGGATCGATTTTATGACCCGGCGTCGAAATCGGGTGAACGGTGTTATTGACGCGCTGGACGCAAAAGGGATCAGGTTGGCGGTGCGAGAGAGCTTTGGCAACTGCCCGCAGTATATCCGGCAGCGATGTCTAATGCCGCTGGTTGGCACCGAGACGACTTGTCAGGTACATGACGGTGTTGACGATGATGTCAGGAAGGTATTGCAGCGTGCGGATACCGCCTTTGTCGCCAGCTATGGTTGGAATGGCATGGATATTTCTCATCGTGGGGGGCCAGTTGGGTTTATCCGTTATCGGGATGGACGACTGTGGATACCTGATTTTCGCGGCAACCGTTATATGAACACACTGGGTAACCTGTTGGCTGAACCCCGCGCCACACTATTGATCCTGGATTGGGTGAGTGGTGATCTGTTGCAGATTCAGGGTGATGCTGCCATTCATTGGGAACAGCATGATGAAGCTAACGAAGGGGAACGCGCTGAGCGCTACTGGTCGTTGCGCCCTTATCGTGTATGGCGGCTGGGGCCGTTGCTGTCAGTGTGTGGCCCCGATAATAGCTAAGCGAGAAATCAGTGAGAAGCTCATCGTGTGCAGGTTGTGCCTGTTTTACGGCGTGTCGGCAAACCGTATAGTCATTTTTTTGTCGCGAAAAGGCGCGAGCTTATCTGGCTCGATGGTCGCTTCCACCACCAGTGTGGCGATGTCTTCACAGGGGATGACATGGTAACGGGCGATGGCCGGGAGTTTGTCCGAGGTCATCGCCACCACAACCTCGTTGCTCTTGCCCACCGCCGCGTGCTTGAACTCGGCGTCTTCATAGTCAAACACCGTTAGCCCTTCGCTGGCATCCAGTGCGCAACCGCCCAGAAAACAGAGATCGAAATAGATATTCTCCAGCTGCTTTTGCGGTGTGATACCCAGTACGCCGCCGGTGCGGGGCTGTACTCGTCCACCGAGCATAATCACCTCCGCGTGGGAGGATTTCATCATTTCCAGCGCGATAGCGGGCGAGTTGGTGACGACAGTGACGGGCAACGTAGGCGGGATCGCCCGGGCGATGGCGAGGTTGGTCGAGCCAGAATCGATAAATACGCACTGATTCGCCTGAATCAACGCGGCGCAGGATTGCCCCAGCCGGTCTTTCGCGTCGCTGTCGGCAGTGGCCCGGGTAATAAAATGCCCGTCAGCCGGTGCCAGGCTGACCGCGCCACCATATACCCGCTTGCATATCCCTTCACGCGCCAGTTCCTGCAAATCACGCCGGATGGTGTGTTCCGATACCTGTAATTCTTGCGACAGTAACGTACAAACCACCCGACCTTCCTTCGCTAATCGATCTCGGATCAACGATTGTCGTTGTTCAGGAAAAGATGCATAATCGAGCATAACCAAGCCTTATAATTAATTTAATCGAGCATAACGAGCAAAATTAATCACTGGGACGCCGAATTGTCAATCAAATAGTGGTGATGTGCAGCCTATCGTAAGGGGTGAATACCATGAGTCAGTCATTACCCGATATCGCATTCTTCCATCGTCTGGCTGACGCTGCCAGTCAGCAAACCTTGCCGCGCTTTCGTTCGCAGCAGAATCTGCACGTCGGTAGTAAACCCAAAGAAGGGTTTCGTTTTGATCCGGTGACGGATGCTGACCGGGAAGCGGAGCGGGTGATTCGGGCGCTGATTACCGAACACTACCCGGATCATGCGATCATGGGGGAAGAGTTTGGCGCAACAGGCAGCGGTGATATCCAGTGGGTGCTAGATCCGGTCGATGGCACCCGGCCGTTCCTGTGTGGGCTGCCAGTGTGGGGCACGCTAATTGGGTTGTTGTATCGCGAACGTGCGGTGATGGGGATGATGAGCCAGCCGTTCACCGGCGAAGCCTTTTGGACGGATGGCGAGCACGCCTGGTACCGTGGTCCACAGGGTGAAGGCCGACTGGAAACCCGCAAGAACGTGTCGCTGGAACAGGCTATTTTGCACACCACATCGCCAGAACCTATCGAACGCCATCCGCAAGTCCACTTTCGGGCTCTCACCGAGCGCACGCTAATGACCCGCTACGGTGGTGAATGCTATGCGATGGCGATGCTGGCGGCCGGGCATATCGATATCTGTCTGGAGTATTCGCTGCAACTTTATGATATTGCAGCGTTCATCCCGATTGTGGAGCAGGCTGGTGGCGTGGTAACCACCTTGCAGGGCACACGGCCGGAAGCCGGTGGGCAAATACTGGCGACGGGGTGCCCACGCTTACACGAAGATGTGCTACGGATCCTGAATGGGTAACGCCGAACACGTTAACAGGCCACATGCGTCGCAGTGGTCATTGGTCTATTTCTTTCTCATGAGACGATATCGTTTATGCAACCGTTGACGGACTCCCAGACGCTTTCACCTTTAACTGCCCCGTTGTTTGATGAACCGGGACGGCGCGAACAACGTGCAACGCGCGTGATGTTTTTTTTAGCCGGGTTTGGTACGGCTGTTTGGGCGGCGCTGGTGCCGTTCGCCCGGCTAAATACCGCCGTGGATGACGGCATGCTAGGCCTGCTGTTGTTGTGTCTGGGGGGCGGCGCGCTGGTGGCGATGCCGCTAACCGGCATGCTGACCACGCGCTTTGGCTGCCGTAAGGTGATTTCGCTGGCGGTATTGCTGTTCTGCCTGATCTTGCCGTGGCTGGCGGTGATCCCGAGTGCGGCGCTACTGGCACTGGCATTACTGATCTTCGGTATCGGGGTTGGTACCACCGACTGTGCGATGAACGTACAGGCGATTTTGGTGGAGAAGGCCTCAGGTAAAGCCATGATGTCCGGGTTTCATGGGTTTTACAGCATTGGCGGTATCGTCGGTGCCGGGGCGATGAGCGGCATGATGTCGCTGGGGCTGTCGCCGCTGGTGGCGAGCCTGATCAGCGTGGTGGTGATGGTACTGTTATTGCTGACGCATCTGGCCGGTTTGCTGAGGTACGCCAATCCGCCGGAAGGCCCGGCGTTTGCTATCCCCCGCGGTACGGTACTGGTGCTGGGGTTGATCTGCTTTGCGGTGTTCCTGGCGGAAGGCGCGGTGCTGGACTGGAGCGCGGTCTTTCTGACCGAATACCGCGGCATGCCGGATGCGCAAGGTGCGCTCGGTTTTGCGTGTTTCGCCGCCACCATGACGCTCGGTCGTCTGACCGGTGATCGGGTGATAACCCGACTGGGTGCACAGCCGGTAGTGATGCTCGGGGCTGCGCTGGCAGTCAGCGGGCTGATGCTGGCGGTGTGGGTTCCGTACTGGTCGGTCGCGTTGCTCGGTTATGCGCTGATTGGGTTGGGGTGTTCCAACATTGTGCCGGTTATGTTCTCGGCCATCGGGCGTCAGACCAGCATGCCGCAGGCAGCGGCGGTGCCTGCGGTCACCACGCTGGGTTATCTGGGAATATTAGCAGGGCCTGCAAGTATCGGGTTTATTGCGCATCACAGCAGTTTGTCGGCCGCGTTTCTGGTGGTGGCGACCCTGCTGGCACTGGTTGGGCTGAGTGCCAAAGCGGTGAAGGTCTAATGGCTTGGACACAGGATGGAGTAGAGTGATGATTAAGCTGATTATTACCGATTTGGATGGTACGTTTCTTAATCGCTATGGCGAGTTCAATCGGCCACTGTTTGACGAGGTCAGAGCGTTGATGCAGCGCAAACAGGTGCAGTTTGCACCCTGCACTGGCAAGCAGTGCGACCGGGTTGAAGAACTGTTCGGCGCACCGGCGGCGGATTTCTGGATCCTGGGTGATAGCGCCACTCGTATCCGACACCGGGGTAAGTACGTCTACCAGTCGCTGATCGACAATGCGCTCGGCCAGGAGATGATCGCCACGCTGGATGCGGTGAATCGGGAACATGTGATTATCGCCTGCACCCCAGAGGGGGCGGTGCTGAAAGACTCGCTGCCACCGGCAATGATCGAGAAAGTCAAAAAATCTTACACCACCGTCCGACTGGTGCCGGATTTCAACGTTGTACGGGACGATTTTGTCAAAATCACCCTGTTCGATGAAAAAGGGCGTTGTCATCAGACTCGAACTCATCTGACGCCTTATGACTCCCGCGCGTATATCGTGGTGTCTGAAGCCGCCTGGATAGATATCGCCGATGTCGGTGTACATAAAGGCAGCACGGTGGCGCGGTTACAGGACATGTTGCAGGTAACGGCGGAAGAAACCATGGTGTTCGGCGACGGGTTGAACGACATTGAACTGATGCGTTGTGGCGACTATAGCTTCGCCATGCGTAATGCGTTTGAGGAAACCAAGGCCGCCGCCCGCTTTATTACCGGCTCCAATGACGACGACGCGGTGATGCACACCATCATCCGGCTGCTGGCATTGCAGCCAGACAGACCATAGCGTCTACATGATAAGCGGGGCACGGCGCTAAGGCGGTAGTGTGTACTGAAAGCCGTTTCCCGCTAACACCGTTTCCCGCATCGTTAGCCTGCAATGAATGCCTGGTACCACTGTCTGATCTGTTCAGTGACAGTGCGGTTCGCCGCCTCAAACTCCCGCCCATCCAGCTTACGCACGGGCGTAATGCCGGCCAGCGTGCCAGTGACAAAGGCTTCGTCGGCCGTCATCGCTTCTGCCAGCGTGAAATCATCCACCCGTACCGTCAGACCGTGGGCGCGCGCCAGATTGATAACCGTCTGGCGGGTGATACCGTTAAAGCAATAGCGGCCGCTGGAGGTCCAGAGTTCGCCGCGCCGTACGATAAAAAAGTTGGTGGAGTTACAACTGGCGACAAAGCCGTGTGGGTCCAGCATCAGTGCTTCGTCAGCCCCGGCGTCGAGAGCTTGTAACAACGCCTGAATCAGATTCAGGCGACTGTGGGAGTTAAGTCGCAGGTCGAACACATCCGGCGTGCTGGTGCGATAGCTTGAGGTGAACAGCGCCAGTCCGCGCAGCTTCGCCGTTTCATCCACCACTTTGTATTCCGCCACGCACACCACCGTTGCGCCGCCGAGGATAAAGCGCGGGTCCTGATTGGGGGTGCTTTTACGCCCGCGGGTGATCATCAGCCGCAGGTGCGCGCCGTCGGTCATGCCGTTGATGACCAGCGTGCGTTGCATAATGTCGATTAGCTCCGCGCGGGTATGGCCGATATCCAGCCGGATGGCGGCGGCACCCGCCAGCAAGCGATCCAGATGGGCATCGAGGGAGATCAGGCGGCCATTGACCAGCCGCAGACCTTCCCACACGCCATCGCCGCAGACGTAACCTGAATCAAATACCGACACCACCGCCCGCGAGCGATGCACAAATTCGCCGTTGACGTACACCTGCACGTCGTCATTGCGGGTATCGTGCCGGTAAGCCTGGCTGCTGACGGCGGAAGAGGAGGAAGCGCTCATGGTGACTCCTTAAAACGCACGTTCGGCGAAGCGGGCCAGAAACGCCTGCGTACGGGGTTGTTGAGGATGGCGCAGTACCTGCTCGGCGCTTCCCATTTCGTGAATAACGCCGTCGGCGATGAAGATAACCCGGTCAGCGAAGTGCCAGGCGAACCCCAGTTCGTGGGTCACCAGCAATAAAGTACGGCCCTCGTCCGCCAGGGCGCGAATGGTATGCAGCACTTCGCCCACCAGTTCCGGGTCGAGCGACGAGGTGGGCTCGTCAAATAGCATGATCTCCGGTTCCATCGCCAGCGCACGGGCAATCGCCACCCGCTGTTGCTGGCCGCCGGACAGATTACTGGGGCGGGCGTTAAGCTTGTCCGCCAGCCCGACTTTCTCCAGTTGCCGACGGGCGATGACGTCGGCTTCGGTACGCGGTAGTTTTTTTACCGACAGCAGGGCTTCCTGCACGTTTTGCAGCACGCTCTGATGAGGAAACAGGTTGAACTGCTGGAACACCATGCCGACACGCTGGCGCACCGCGCACAATTGCTTTTCTGGGTAGCGCCGCGTACCGTCCGGCATAGGGTGCCCCAGCACGTCTCCGTCCAGTTCGATAGTGCCGCCGCTCGGCACTTCCATGAAATTCAGGCAGCGCAGTAAGGTACTTTTGCCAGAGCCGCTGCCGCCGATAATAGCGATTTTCTCCCCGCGTCGTACATCCAGGTCGATGCCTTTTAGCACCGGCTGACCGTGAAATGCTTTGGTCAGCCCGCGCAGCCGTAAAACGATATCCTGTGAATCAGTCATAGGTGGTTACCGGGTTAATAAGAATTACCGGGTTGATAAAAAGCTACCGGGTTGATAAAGGGGAACGCCAGCGCCGCTCCAGCCGTGCGGCCAGATAGCTGCCGGGCCAAATCAGCACAAAGTAGAACAGCGCCACCACGGTGAGGATCTCAAGCGGGCGGTACGTGTCGCTGCTGAGCAGCCGCCCCTGATACATCAGCTCATTGACCGCCAGCATCGACGCCAGCGAGGTGACCTTCGCCAACTCGATCAATCGATTGGTCAGCGCGGGCAACATGCGCTGCAACACTTGCGGCAGGATCACGCGGCGTAGCGCCAGCGGATAAGACATACCGAGCGCTTTGGCTCCTTCCCACTGGCTTTGCTCCATCGATTGCAGACCAGCGCGGAAGATTTCGGTGCTGTAAGCGGCGGTGTAGAGTGTCAGTGCCAGCACCGCCGCGCCAAAGGTGCTGAGCTGTAGGCCGGTCAGCACCGGCAGGGCGTAGTAAAACCAGATCAGTTGGATTAGCACCGGCGTATTGCGAAACAGTTCGACGAACGCCATTACCGGCAGACGGACGGCGCGGCGGCGTGCGGTGCGGGTGATGCCCAGCGCCAGGCCGAGCAGGGTGCCGCCGATGCCCGCCAGCAGCCACAATTCCAGCGTGACGCCCAGCCCGCGCAACAGGACCGGCAACTGTTGCCAGATAAAGCCAAAGTTCCATTGATAGTGCATCGGCGACCTCACTGTACACGGGTGTAGGACAGTCGCCGCTCGGCGTACTGGCTCAGCAAGCTAAGGACAAACAGCAGCGTGAAATAGAGCAGCGCTGCCAGGCTGTAAATTTCCAGTGGGCGGAAGCTCTGGCTGTTGATCTGCATCGCCTGATACAACAGCTCGCCGTAAGCCAGTGATGACGCCAGCGAGGTGGATTTGATCAACTCGAACGAGCGCTCAATCAGCGGTGGGATCATGCGTCGCAACGCCTGCGGCAGGATAACGCGGCGCAGCGCCAGTGGGCGCGACATACCGAGCGCTTTGGCCCCTTCCCACTGCCCCTCAGCAATCGACAGGATGCCGCCGCGGTAGACTTCGGCGTAAAACGCGGCCGACTGCGCCGACAGGGCGGTTACCGCCGCGGCGAACGGCGACAGGGTCAGCGGACTGATGACCGGCAGTGCGTAGTAAATCCAGAAAAAATGCACGATAGCGGGCGTGTTGCGGTAAAAGCCGATGAACAGGTGAGCGGGCAAGCGCCACAGCCGGGTGGACGACAGTTTCATCGTGGCCAGCAGCACACCTGCCAGCATCCCGATGAGAATGCTGGTAAAGCCGATGCGGACTGTTCCCCATAACCCGTCCAGCAGCAACGGCCACCAGTGTGGCAGGGCGGAAAAATCCCATTGATAACGCATGTGTTTTTCCCTGATAACGCCAATGGCGTACGAATGGTGATGTCGACTACGATATGGTTATATCGATGGTATTTTTTATATTCTCAGCATCTTAGCAGCCGAAAAATGTGATAAGTAAATGCTAAAAAAGCGGATTGATAGCCGATTTTTAGCTAAGGAAAGCGGGAAATTCGCTGAAGTTGCGGGCAGAAAAATCGGGCTGCCGATGACAGCCCTGATACGCGGGATTACGCCGTCTGGCCGGTTAACGCCTGTTGGATGTCATTAATCAGGTCTTCTACATTTTCGATACCGACCGACAGGCGCAGCAACTGCGGCGTGATGCCGAGGTGCAGACGCTGTTCCAGCGGCAAGGAGGCGTGGGTCATGTTGAAGGGTTGGCTGATCAGGCTTTCTACGCCGCCCAGACTTTCCGCAAGCGTAAACAACCGGGTGCGCTTAATTACTGTGCTGGCGTACTCGGCGTCGCCACGCAGCCTGACGCTTATCATGCCGCCGAACGCACTCATTTGCTGACGCGCCAGCGCATGTTGCGGGTGAGAAGGCAGGCCGGGGTAGTACACCTGTTCCACTTGCGGCTGTTGTTCCAGCCAGCGCGCCAGCGTCAGCGCGTTGTCGCTATGGCGTGCCAGGCGCAGCGCCAGCGTGCGGATACCGCGCAGCGTCAGGAAGCTGCTGAACGGATCGAGTACCCCGCCCACCGCATTTTGCAAAAATGCCAGTTGCGCTGCCAGTTCCTTGTCCCGCCCGACCACCGCCAGCCCGGCGACCACGTCCGAGTGGCCGTTCAGATATTTGGTGGCCGAGTGCACCACGATGTCAAAGCCCAACTCCAGCGGGCGTTGCAAGGCCGGAGAGGCAAAGGTGTTATCCGCGACGCTTATCACGCCGTGGCGCTGGGCTAGCTCGGCGATGGCGCGGAGATCCGCCAGCTTCAGCAGCGGATTGGTGGGGGTTTCTACCCAGATCATCCGGGTCTGCGGGGTGATCGCCTGCTCCAGCGTGGTCAGGTCGGCCGGGTCGACATAGGTGACGCTTAGCCCGGCGGTGCGCTTGCGCACCCGATCCAGCAATCGCCAGGTGCCGCCGTAAATATCATCCACTGCGACGATATGGCTACCCTGATCGAGCAGTTCCAGTATGGTGGCGCTGGCCGCCAGTCCGGACGCGAAGGCAAAGCCCTGAATACCACCTTCCAGCGCGGCGATGTTGGCTTCCAGCGCGTGACGGGTCGGGTTGCCGCTGCGTGAGTATTCGTAACCAGTATGCTGGCCTGGAGCAGGCTGGGCAAAGGTTGAGGTCGCGTAAATGGCTGGCATGACTGCGCCGGTGCTGTCCGGGGTGTAACCAGCGTGAACGGTCAGCGTGTCGAAATGGCTCATGATAAATCCTTGTGGTAAACGGTAGAAAGGTCAGCGCACCAGATGCCGCCAGTGATTGAGTACATCGGTGCGGGTAATCAGGCCGAGGAAGCGCTGGCCGTCCAGAACGATGGCGACATGACCGCGATCGAACGTGGTTAGCAGGTGATCGAACGAGGCGTCTTTCTGCAGGGTGTTGACCTGATCGGTCATCGCATCACGGGCGGTCAGCGAGAAATGGCGCGGGTTGGCTTTGAGATTGTTGAGCAGGTCCCACTCATCAATCACCCCGACTACCCGGTCGTGTTCCAGCACCGGCAACTGGGAAATGTCGTACAGCCGCATGCGGGCATGCACGATCGCCAACGAGTCATCAGGGGAGACAGACACAGTAGCGCCTTCATTATGGCGATAGGTGATCAGATCGCGCAGGTCGCCCAGCGGCGGGCGTTGAATTAACCCTTGCTCAATCATCCAGTAGTCGTTGAACATCTTCGACAGGTACTTGTTGCCACTGTCGCACACCAGCGTTACCACCCGGAGCGGTTCAGTTTGGGCGCGGCAGTAGCGTAGCGCCGCCGCCAGCAGTGTGCCGCTGGAGGAGCCGGCCAGCACACCTTCTTTGAGTAGCAGTTCGCGGGCGGCCTGAAACGATTCCTGATCGCTAATGGCGTAAGCGTGTTTTACCTGACTGAAGTTAGCCAGCGCGGGCAGAAAGTCCTCGCCAATGCCCTCCACCAGCCAACTGCCCGCGTCGCCAATTGTGCCTTGTCGTACATAGTCAGTCAGGATAGAACCGGCCGGATCGGCCAGTACCAGTTCGGTTTTCGGTGATACGTCGGCAAAGTAACGACTCAGTCCACCCAGCGTGCCGCCGGAGCCGACGCCAACCACAATCGCGTCAATGTCATGCTCCATCTGCTGCCACAATTCCGGCGCGGTGGTGCGGTAGTGGGCCTGTGGATTGGCAGGATTATTAAACTGGTCGATGTAGAACGCACCGGGGATCTCGTTTGCCAGCCGTTGCGCATAGTCCTGATAATAGTCCGGATGGCCTTTGGCGACGTCAGATCGGGTCAGGCGTACATCGACACCGAGTGCGCGCAGATGGAAGATTTTCTCCCGGCTCATTTTGTCCGGTACCACCAGAATCAGCTGGTAGCCTTTGATAGCCGCCACCAGTGCCAGCCCCAACCCGGTATTGCCTGCGGTGGCTTCGATCAGCGTGCCGCCAGGCCGTAGTTTTCCCTGCTGTTCTGCCGCTTCAATCATGGATAACGCCACACGATCTTTTATCGAGCCGCCGGGATTCTGGTTTTCCAGCTTGGCGAATAACCGGCAAGGGCCGGTATCAAACTGCGTCAGCTCCAGCAACGGAGTGTTGCCGATCAGGCTGAGCACGGATGTAGGAATAGACATAGTCATCACCTCGGATCATAACGAGGTGCACATGGTAGAGCTCAGGCATAACAGCATGAAAATGATATAATTGACCATCTATATGTGATTTTTAGAAATAAAATTCTGTTTGGCGGTAAAGCCATACAGCCTGATAGCCATGCAGCGGTATATCCATCCGTTGATGAAACGACGGGTTATCACCTTTGGTTTCAACGGTGGCGAAAATGGCATAAAGCAGCTGGAAAATGCGGTGTTATCATCAAGCGCCATCCCTGACGCCGACCGGAATCTGGACCGATGACCTCTTTGCACGCGACCTCCCCGATAACCCTGACGCTGGCCCGCTTTGCCTGCCAGCTTACGCCAGAGACGATCCCTGCGGTCTGGCGGCGAAAAATCCTGCTGCATCTGCTGGATGCGCTGGGCTGCGGCGTCGCCGGGTTGGAGAGCGAGGTGTTTTTGCAAGCGCAACGCATGGCGCGTCAGCAATATGCGGCGGGAACATCGCCGGTGCTGGGAAGCCGGGATGGGCTGTCGGCGCTGGGAGCCGCATTTGTCAATTCGGTGGCGATGAACGCGCTGGATTATGACGATGGGTTTGAACGAGAGGGGCGTGGTATGGGGCACCCTGGCGCGACGTTGGTGGCAGCGGCATTGGCCGCATTGGACGGACGGCGCATATCCGGCGCGCAGTTGTTATGTGCGCTGGTCGCCGCCTGGGAAATCAACGGCCGCGTGATCCTGTCTCAGCAACCCAGCCCGGAACGTTTTCAGCAGGTGTACGGCGTGTGCCAGCATCAGTCGCTCGGTGCGGCGGTTGCATTCGGTCTGCTCTGCGGCTGCGATGCCGCCGGGCTGGAGAACGCTATCGGGCTGGCGGCATCGTTGACCCCACTACCGGGACTACACAAGTACAACTGGCAGCAGCGGCCGCTGGTGGCGTTGAAGGATTACAACGCACCGGCGACGGAAGCCGGGGTGCGCGGGGTGCTGCTGCACCGGGAAGGTATCATCGGGCCGCGCGATGTGCTGGCAGGAGATCAGGGGTTCTGGCGCATGGCAGGCTCTGACCAATGTGATGCCTCCCTACTGGTTGATGGACTGGGGGACGTGTGGCGATTGCGCCATGCCAGTATCAAACGCTATCCGGTTTGCCGTTGGATGCACACAGCACTGGCGGCGTTTGAGCAACTGCTGTCGCAGCAGGCGCTGTCGCCGGAGCGGATCACGCAGGTTCAGGTCATTGGTAGCCGAACGTTGGTAGCGCAATTCGCCGATACGCAGGTGTTGAGCGAAACCGATGCCCAGTTCAGCGTACCGCTGGCGTTGGCCTGTCTGGCCTACGGCATTCCCCGACAGAACTGGAGCGACGCGACCACGCGGCAGAGTGCGACATTGCTGGCGTTTGCCCGGCGGGTCGAGTTAGTGGTGGATAACGAATTGGAACAGTTGATGGCGGTACAGCGGCGGCCTGTCAGCCGGGTGAGGGTGAACGTTGACGGGCAGTGGTTGAACGCGCCGACAGTGGATTATCCGCCGGGGTGTGAAGAGAACCCGATGGCAGACGCAGAGATTGTGCGCAAGTGCCGCGACAATCTGTCGCGGCGACTGGGGGATAGCGAGAGCGAGCGCCTGATTGATGCGCTGCTCAGTCTGGAGCGCCAGCCGGATGCAAGGGCGCTGCTGGCACCACTGTTTGCCGGTTGACGTTCCCTTTTCGCCGGTTATTTCCACGCTTCGCGGAGCACTGGCGGTACCTTGCTGATGTCCACGCCGCGGGCTTTCAGTGCCTGCTCGTAGAACTGCTGAATCTGGCCGGATTGATAGAGCTTAGCGAATTCGTCGTTGAGGAACTGATGGAAGGTTGGGTCGCTTTCCTTACGGATAGCGCCGCTGGTACTGACCGCCACGATGGGTTTTGGCAGGATCAGGTTACCCTTGCCGACTTTAGCCTGTTGCAACGCCAGCGCTGGATGGAAATAGGACAACGCGTCTACCCGACCGGCATAAAATGCCGCCACGCCTTCATCCATGTTGGGGAAACGCACCAGTTGCGCTTTCGGCAGATTTTTGGTCAGCAGCAAATCCGGGCTGGAGCCCAGCGTGACGCCGATTTTGATATCCGGCCTGTTGAGGTCTTCCCAGTCGGTGACATTGATGCCATCGCGCACCAGTACCCCCTGGGCATACCAAAAGAAAGGCTGCTCCGGAAAATCGACCGCTTTTTTGCGCTCGTCAGTGGGGTCAAGTACCAGCATGGTATCGATCTGGCCGGTTTGCAGGGCGGCGACCGCGTTGCCCCAGGTGGTTTCTACCGCCACCAGCTTGACCCCAAGGTCTTTCGCCAGCACCTTACCAACCTGATAGCCGATGCCATCCCATTCGCCGGTTGCCGCGTTCTTGAAATACCAGGGTTCGCCCTGCGCTACGCCGATACGCAGTTCGCCGGTTTGTTTGATGTGCTGCCAGGTGGAGGTTGGCGTTTCGGCCTGAACCAGCCAGGGTGCGGCGACCAGCGCCAGCGCGGCAATCATGTTGCGAAAAGATAACGTCATAATGTCCCCGTGTGTGAATGGTTAAGCGCCTGAATCAGCGGGGATGTTACGTGTCAGTGTGGGCCTGGCTACGCTGCCCATCCCCCGATAAAACCAGGCGTTGGATTAATCAATAAATAAAAGGTGAACACCGTGTACACCATCAGCTAATTTCATAAATAATGCTTTAATATCATTAACATGGTGGAGGCGTGCTTAGGCAGTATTGCAGGAAATCGGTGCGACATTAAATGCGAAGAATGACAGAGCTTATGCGCAAGGCGGAAAATGGAAGTCATGACATAAGGCGGGCATCGCCCGCCATAGTGAGACCGGGATTATCGGCTAGAACGATTCCCACTCATTTTTTGCAGCAGACGAATGAGATCCCGTCGTTGCAGTGGCCAGCATCAGCGGTTTTTTAGCGCCGAGTGTGCCGGTGGCGTGATGGGTAACGCGGTGGGTGTCGCCATCACCGAGGCGGAAAATCGACACCGCCTGTTCCAGTGCCTGAGCCTGCTCTTCCAGTGAGTTAGCTGCCGCAGACGATTGCTCCACCAGCGCGGCGTTTTGCTGGGTGGTGGCGTCCATTTCGGCGACGGCGCTTGAGATCTGGTTAATCCCTCGGCTCTGCTCATCAGACGCGGAAGCAATTTCTCCCATAATGTCATGGACATGGGAGATAGAACGAATGATCTCATCCATCGTCTTACCGGCACTTTCCACCTGGGTGGAACCGGTATTCACCCGGGTGACTGACTCGTTGATCAGGCTTTCGATCTCTTTGGCGGCCTGCGCGCTGCGCTGGGCCAGACTGCGTACTTCGCCCGCCACTACAGCAAAACCACGGCCCTGTTCACCGGCACGCGCGGCTTCCACCGCGGCATTCAGCGCCAGAATATTGGTCTGGAAAGCGATACCGTTGATAACCGAAGTGATTTCGGAAATACGCCGGGAACTGGTGGCGATTTCATTCATGGTGCTCACCACGTTGGTGACGATGTCACCGCCTTTAGTGGCGTTATTGGCGGCGTCGGCGGCCAGTTGTGAGGCGTGATGCGCGTTATCGGCGTTCTGCTTCACCGTGGAGGTTAACTGCTCCATGCTGGCGGCGGTTTCCACCACGGCGGCAGATTGCTGCTCAGTACGTGAGGAGAGATCAGTGTTACCGGCCGCGATTTCCGATGCGGCAGACGCCACATTATTTACGCCTTCACGAATGCGTCCTATCATGTCGCGCAGTTTATGGTTCATCTGGTTCATTGCCGTCATCAACTGGCCCAGCTCGTCGCGCCGGTTGACGCTAATGGTGGCGGTCAGGTCACCCTGGGCAATCTGCTCGGCCATCGACAGGCTTTGACGCAATGGCTGCGTAATCAATAAGGTGATGCGCCAGGCTAGTAACACGCCGATGGCGATAATCGCCAGGCCGATAACCCACTGCTCGTATTGAGACTGACGGGTAATGTCATCAACCTTGGTTAATTGTGCCTGATAAAGCTGTGTCGTTGCCTGATTCAGCACCAGCGCGATATCCGCCATACGCTGAGAGGCCGTGTTTTCCTCCTGATACGCGGTCATATAAAGGCTGACATCTCTGTCGTAGGTGGCGAACACCTGCCAGGCCTGATTCAGCCACGCCTGTTGTTCTGCATCGTACTGTGGCAGAGCCTGTGTGAGGGTGTGCTGAGCTGTGGCCAGTGCCTTGCGAAGTGCGGCTTCGTTTTCGCCGGAGGGGGCTAACGTCAGCTCATGTGCGGCATCTTTAATGCCAGACAGTGCCTCATGGATGTATAAAAACTCCAGCCGTAATTCCAGTGGCAACATGGCACTGTCGAATTGTCTGCGCAAGGTATCCACAACATTGCCGACAGCGCCCTGTGATAATTTTTGGCTAACCGCATCACGTTTTTGGCTGGCGATGAGCACGTTGCCCCGTGCCGTATTATATTCCTTGCTGGCCTGAGTTATTTTATCCAGCAGAATACGGGTATCGGCATCCCATTTCAGCGTTTCTGCTGTGTTCAGTAATTGCGTTATTTTATTCAGCAATTCGCTATTTTTATTTAGGGCAGCATAATCGTGGGTATATTGAAAACGCAGACGCTCGCGTCTGGCCTCTTCCAGATTGCTATTGATGCTATTACTTATAATCGATTTTTGTGAATAGGCGTCAATATTACGAAAGCCATTTATTCCAGACAGCATGATGATAATGGCCATGAGCAAGAGTAGCCCAAACCCCAGAGCCAGCTTTACGCCGACCTTGAAATTGTTATAAGCACCAAAAACAGTATTCATTGGTCCTTCCTTTCTTGATTTGCCAGAGAAATGATGAGGAAAAAACCGATTTGAATAATTCAATAATGAACGCTTCAGAACCTCAGTGCTGAAGCTGTGTTTTATTATTATGGCTGCACTAGTCTGTCATTGTTACTGTGAGTGAGTCGCTCTATCAGCAGACGATTACGGCCCGAAACTCATGGCTGATGCATCTCACAGGGGAGGGTAATGTAATAACTACACTTTTATAACATAGTATTAAAAAGTGATTTTATCAATGGATTACTGAAAAATGAGATATCGATTATTGATGGCTGATGCCTCATCCATTTTTTGGGGTATTTTCAAATGGAATACCTAAAAAAGTAATAATGGGCGTGACAATACGCAGTGATAATCTTTACGTTGCGTCGTGAGTAGCACCATTTTAATGCCAAAAATACGTGGTGGGAAAATCAGTGCAGGGAGAAAGCAGAATCTAAACACAGCATGGCGGTTTATTGCCATGCTGTGTGGTGTGTACCAACAATCGTCGTGATCAAACGTAGTAAAAATTAACCGACGCTGTTATCAAAACGGATTAGAACGACTCCCAGTCATCTTTGGTTGAGGTTGATGAAGGTTTCACCGTAGCAGACGCTTTGGTCGTTGATTTCCCCAACATTAATGGCGTTTTGGTGCTGGTTGTGTTGCGTTGTCTTGCCGGTGAGACCATAGCACTGTCATGGCTGGTCCGGAAAAACGACACCGCGTGCTCCAGCACCTGGGCCTGCTCTTCCAGTGAATTGGCCGCTGCGGAAGATTGCTCCACCAGCGCGGCGTTTTGCTGGGTGGTGGCATCCATTTCGGAGACAGCGGTAGAGATCTGGTTGATGCCACGGCTCTGCTCATCAGAGGCGGAGGCAATCTCATCCATGATGTCATGCACATGGGAGATGGAACGGATGATTTCATCCATTGTCTTACCGGCGTTTTCCACCTGGGTGGAACCGGTGTTCACCCGGGTGACTGACTCGTTGATCAGCGTTTCGATCTCTTTAGCGGCCTGCGCACTACGCTGGGCCAGACTGCGCACTTCGCCTGCTACCACGGCGAAGCCCCGGCCCTGTTCACCAGCACGCGCGGCTTCCACCGCGGCGTTCAGCGCCAGAATATTGGTCTGGAAAGCAATGCCGTTGATAACCGAGGTGATTTCGGAAATACGCCGGGAACTGACGGCGATTTCATTCATGGTGCTCACCACGGTAGTGACGATTTCACCGCCGCGGGTCGCATTAGCGGAAGCATCGGCAGCCAGCTGTGAGGCGTGATGCGCATTATCGGCGTTCTGTTTCACTGTGGAGGTTAGCTGCTCCATACTGGCGGCGGTTTCCACCACGGCGGCAGACTGCTGCTCGGTACGTGAGGAAAGGTCGGTGTTACCAGCGGCAATTTCCGATGCGGCCGACGCCACGTTGCTCACCCCTTCACGAATTTCACCGATCATCTCACGCAGTTTATGGTTCATGGCTGCCATTGCGGACATCAACATCCCCAGCTCATCGCGGCGAACAACGGTGATAGAGGCCGTCAGGTCACCCTGGGCAATCCGTTCAGCTATCGACAGGCTCTGGTGCAGCGGACGGGTAATCTGCAACGTGATACGCCAGGCCATCAGGACCCCTATAGCGATAATCACCAGACCGGTCAGCAACAATTGCCACTGTGAACTGGCGGTGGTGCTGCTGACCAGCGCTAACTGACCGGTGTATAAATCGTTGGAGGCGTTATCCAGAATCACGGCCGCACCGCTCATCGTGCTAGTGGCGGCGCTTTCATTACGGAAAGCAGCCATGTACTCGTCAATGTAGCCGTTATAGGCGGAAAAGAAACGCCAGGCCTGATTCAACCAGCTTTGTTGTTCCGTACTGAATTTCGGCAGGCTTTGAGTGAATGCGGCCTGTGCGCTGGTAAGGGCTTTACGCAGGTTGGATTCAGTTTGTGCGGAAGGTGTCAGCAGCAACTCATGCGCTGTATCGCGGATATCTGCAAGCTGTTCGTACAGCGTGATAAATTCCAGCCGTAACTCCGGTGCCTGCGTACTGGCACTGAATTGGGTGCGTAGTGTACTCAGTACACTGGCGCTGCTGTCCCGGTTGAATTTTTGCGCCACGGCATCACGCTGCTTGCTGGCGTTTATCAGCGCCTCTCGTCCTGGTACATAGACGTTATAGGCGGTATTGAGTTGATCCAGTAGCTTACGTGCACTAGGCCTCCAGGTGTACTGGTTGGTCTGCTTCAGTGACTCGCCTACTTTTGCCATCAGGTCGCCGACTTTATCCATTGCACTGTAGTCATGGGTATATTGGAAATTGAGGCGGGCGCGTCTGGCATCGTTCAGATTATTATTAATGTCATTACTGATAATGGATTTGTTGACGTAAGCGTCAATACTACGAAAATTATTAACCCCGGATAGCGTGATAAAGGCGGACATAACTAAAATGAGTCCAAACCCTATTGCCAGTTTAATACCAACCTTCAGATTGTTATAGGTATGCATAATTGTATCCATCAAGGTTTCCTACAGAGCTAAATGTGTTGACAATACAAATCAACAGAGAATGTCCATCTGTTAACGTCCGTGTTTTTTCATAAAGTACAGAGATGGGTTTCTTTCGCGAGGAGAAAAACGTGTGAATCTTATCACATTTTTTTAGAGAGTTAAACACTTGCTAACATAATGAAATCATAGGTTGTTTGTGTTTCTTATTCCAGTTTTGTTTTTTTCTACCGGTATTCTGTTCGCAGGTTGTTAAATGTTTTCGTGTACTAGTTAGATGATGTATTGATCGTGGTTTTATCTGCTCTCTTTTTCAAAAAATTATTTTTAAGTAGCCTGACTAAGTCATATTTTTTCATTTTGTTGTTGGTCGATAAAATAATGTGATTCTTCCGATAAAGAAAAAAATAATCAGGGAGAGGGCTGTCACTCTCATTTTGAAGTATGAAGGGTATGCACCCCGAATAATTCGGAACTGATAATATGCGCTATACAGTCTGCTATATAATGCGCTATCTCTCGCTATCGGCGGTAAGTGGGATTGGGCATGCGCATTCAGGTATGATCGAGAAGGGGATTCGCAGGATAAAGGCGCAGAATAAAGGCTGTGGTGAGAGAGCCCCGATGCTGTGCTGCCTGGCCGACTGGCTACACAGAACCGGGGCGCGGTTATCAGACGCCGGACGTGGCATCCGCCGCGTCGGTAACTATCGGCACGTCTTTAATCACCGATTCGAAGCTACGCAGACGTTTATAAATCGACATCAGCTCGACGATGGTGGTCCACGAGTTAATCAGGTATTGGAATGAGCTACGCACCTGATCGAACACGTTGGTTATCTGGTTCATCAGACCGAGTGTCAGACTACCGGCGACGATCGACGGCAGCAGCATGATAATGCCGAACACATTGTCGGTTTGCAGATAGAGCACCCGTGCAATATTGAAATAGGTGTAGTGGAAATAGAGGCGGAAATAGTTTTTCCGTACGTTGGTGAACAGCTGTTTGACCGTCGGCGGTGTGGCACGGGTAGCGTCGTCTTCACCATAGACCAGCTCTTTACGATAGGCGGCTTCCACGCGCTGGTTGTTAAATTCCAGCCCCGGCAGTTTGATGCCGATAAACGCCAGCAAGCCCGTCCCTGCCAGCGACCAGACAATCGCGGCAATCACCAGACCGTAAGGCACTTCGCCAATCAACGGCAGGGTTTTGACATGAGATGAAAGGCTGACCAGCACCGGTAAAAAGGCTATCAACGTCATCAATGATTTCACCAGATCTACGCCCAGGCTTTCCACGGTGGAAGCAAAGCGCATGGTGTCTTCCTGAATACGTTGCGCGGCCCCTTCAATGTGGCGTAAGGATTGCCAGTGCGAAGAGTAGTAATCATTCATCGCAGTACGCCAGCGAAAGACATAATGGCTGACGAAAAAAAGGTGCATTACGCCTACGGTGACGGCCGTTAGCGCAATACCCAGGAAAATCAGCAACTCTTTGTAAAACGCCTGAATCGTTACTGCGTTAGGGGCACTGAGCGCTTTTTGGATCAGGTCATAAAAAGGGCCATACCAGTCGTTTACCGCCACGCCGATTTCCACCGAAAAGTAGGTGACGAAAATAATCAGTGAGGTTCCCAGGATAGACCAGCGTTGCCAGGGATGGGGACGTAATAGCGCCCAGGCCCCCGCGAAAAGGCAAACGCACAGCAGGTAATAACCGTAAAACCACAAAAAAGCGGGTGACAGGAACCGTGCGGCCCCGTGCGGCAACGGCTCGCTGATGTGCAGCAGGCTGTCACCCAGCGGGCGTCCCCAGCCATACCAAATGATCACTGCCACCAGCGACCAGATCAGCGCAGAAGAGAAAAACCACTTGGGATTGGGAAAAAACGACTTGAACATAAGCGCACTTTGTATCCGTAACAGGAGAATAATTGCTGTAATAGCAAATATTTAACCTAAGTGCAGGATTATATTGAAACGATTTTTGACGATGATGGCTTTTTCTTTACGCAGCCGTGCAGTGACAGGAAGCTTACCGTGGCACGACACACTCGACAGGCCGGTATCATTAGGGTGACCGGTTGGCTGACTGCGGTGTGTCGACGAGGCTGACAGCGTTGTCAGGTCTTGATTGATGTTATCAGATTTTTTGGTGAAAACGGGTGTGTTAAAGTAGAACGCGATTTATTGCGAGTATCTCGTGTTTTCGTCACTTAAGAATAAAAATGCACCAATAGTGTGTCAGGTAGTTTATATGGGATGGAGGGATGGATTGTGGTGAAATATTTGGGGTTGGCTGGCTTGTTGTTATTAACGGCATGCTCATCTCTGACTACTGTGAATGATTATAATAAAGATTTAACAGATTCGCTTGCCGATAAAAGAGTCGGTATCGCCTTCGATATGAATAATAATAGAACTCGGGTCTACCCGGAAACGAAAACATGTATTGATCTCTACTCAAAAAATAACGGATTCGTTCCTGTCATGCGCTTGAGTAAAAAATCGATAGGGATGCCAGTCGTCGATGAAATGAGTGATAGGCATCAAGAATTCTGGGTGAGTGCCAATGGGTATATCGCGGTCAGGGTGCTCTACACCGGTGAAAACAATCACCGGTCATTCTTCTCGCCCGATGTGTTAGTGTCAGAGAGCGTGATTGCCTTTAAGCCTGAAGCGGGTTCATTTTATTACGTGACGATTGATTTCAAGGACAGAAACGCAGAAACAGGGAAATACTTAAGGGTGTATAAAATTGTTGATAATGCGTCGGGAGAAAAAACATTACAGCATGTCGAGATGCTGACATTGAGAAACTGTCCAGGTCAACAACCGTGGTACACAAAAGCCGGTGCGGCGATATGATTTTATTTTCTTAGACCGCTAACGTGTATCCCTGCTGATAGGCTATCGGCAGGGATACACCCCAAATATACCCGTCATACTTCAAGTTGCAGGTGTGTTGGCTGCCCTCGTTCACCCCAGTCACTTACTGATATAAGTGACTGGGGATTCGCTCGGTTGCCGCCGTCCTGCAACTCGAATTATTTTGGGTATAAATGTCTAAGCAAAATAGTAAAATAAAAAACATGGCTCCATCCGTGGTTAATCCAGTTCAATGATTTCCTGCTGGCTCAGGTCGTTATCCAGCTGGCGTAATACCCGATAAACCTGCGCAACCGACTGTAACGTATGGCGTGGAATGTAGTGACCCTCGGGGACCCGATACAGAGTTCGTGCCAGCCAGATAAAGCGGATCACCGGCACATTGGCCTGATGCGCGCGGGCGATGAGCGCTTTGGCCTGTTCGTCTTCCCCCTTGAGTAGAATGCGCGGTAATGGCGTTTTGCCAGGACGATAGAATAGCGCCACCGCATAGTGTGTCGGGTTAACCAACAGCAGGTCGGCATCCTCGATGTTGGGTTTGGCGCGAGGGCTGGCCGGTTCGTTGAGGATTTCCTGGGCGACCGATTTGCGATGCCCCTTCATGTGGGGGTCGCCTTCCGAATTTTTGAACTCGTTACGAATATCTTCATGACTCATGCGTTGCTGCTTGAGGAAGTAGTATTTTTGCAAGCCGAAGTCGAGTATCGCCAGCGCCAGCAGTGAAGACAGGGTGGTGCGCGCCACACTTTTCAGTACACTCTCCACACCTTTCCAGAAGGCGGTCAGGTCGCCATAGGCTAACTCCACCAGCCACTCCAACTGCGGTATAACGACGAGCCAGAACACCAATCCGATGGTGGTTGCCTTCAGAATAGAGGTCAGCATGTCGGTGAGCTTGCGCATCGTGAACATTTGCTTGATTTGGTTGACCGGGTTGAGGCGGTTGACATCGATTTTTAGCGCTTCCACCGCGAACAGCGGGCCGTATTGGATCCAACCGCCGACAATACGCATCAGCAGCGCCACACTAATGGTCAACAGGCAGAAGGTGCCCAGCAGTGATAACGCTTCGCTGAACACTTCATTGGTGGCATGGCCGAACGGGTCAGACAGACGGCTCAGCGGCAATTGCATTAATGCCTGTAGTTTGCTCATGCCGTTATCGGTCAGCGCCAGAATCATCTCCAGTAGTGCAAAGCTAATCAGCAGTTTGGGAACATCCTGACTTTGACCGACTTCCCCTTTTTTGCGCGCATCCTGCAATTTCTTGGGGGTGGGTTTTTCGGTTTTTTCGCTCATCCCGGCACCTTAGTGGTTAATTGTCGTATTCAGCGCTCAGGACGATGCCTGAAAGAACAGCGGAAACAGGTGTTTCAGGTCGGCCAGCGCCTTGAGTCGGCCTTCACCGAGAAACTGCAACACCGGCATGTAGAGCACGAAAAACGCGATCCCGGCCAGGCACTTGGCCGGGGCGGACAGCACGTAGACCTGCAATTGCGGACTGTAAAGACTGAGAATGGCGATGCTGAATTCCAGCAACAGTAACAACGCCACCAACGGACCGGCATACACGATCATGTGTTGGAAGGTGTCGTTGAGCAGACCGAGATAGGTGTGAAAACCCAGCTCCGATAACGGCGGCAGAAAATCCAATGCGGGCCATAGCCGGTAACTGTCCCACAGTAATTGCGTGAAGCCGGAAAACCCGATGGTGATGATCAGCAGCAGGGTAAACAGCTCTTTCATCATGTGGCCAATCGGGGTGGCATCGCTACCCAGCGCCGGGTTGAGCTGGCCGCCGGTCAGCGCGCCACGCTGGTTATCGAACAACGCGCCCACAGATTCAAACAGCCAGAACGGCATGGCCAGCACCACCCCCAGCAGCAATCCAATGACCAGCTCTTTGAGCAACAGCGCGGGTAACATGGGCCAGGTTATTGTGGTGGTTAACATGTGTTGCTGGATAGCACCGGCCGGGACTAGCGCGATGGCAAGCGCCACCGCGTTGCGCAGCATGCCTTTGATAATGCTGAAAGAGAACAGTGGTACCAGAAACAGGCATGGATACAACCGGGCTACGCCGAGCGTTAGCGCGTAAATAAAATCGTAAATAGACTGGAGGGTGGCAAGAGAGAGCATCGTCACCTCATGCCCGGACTTGTTCGATCATATTAAAAGCCATGACCGCCAGTTGGATTAACTCAACGCCTATCCAGCGGCCGGTCATGGCCAACACCAACCCTACCGCCACCAGTTTGACGGCAAAAGGCAACGTTTGGTCCTGCAACTGCATCACCGCCTGTAGCAGTGAAATCAGTACACCGACCACCACCGCGACCAACAACGGCGGTGCAGACAGCATCACCACCAACACCATCGCCTGTCGGAACAGCGTGAGCGTTTCCATGATGACCTCACAGGTAACTGTAGAACAGGCCGTCCAGCAGACGCGTCCAGCCGTTAACCAGCACGAACAGCAATAGCTTGAGCGGGAGCGAAAGGGTGGTCGGCGCTACCATCTGCATCCCCAGCGCCAGCAGGACATTAGAGACAATCAGGTCGATAACGATGAACGGGATATAAATCAGAAAACCGATTTTAAACCCGGCTTGTAGCTCTGAGAGCACGTAAGCGGGTAGGATTAACAGGATGCTCTGGGTGGTTATTTTCTCCGACATCGCCGCTGGCCACATGCGCAGGCTGTTTTCATGCAGATGGGTGAGAATATCCGGGTCAGTGTTGCGCGACATGAATCTCTGTAACGGTTCGATGCCGCGGGTCACGCTGCTTTCCAGCGCGTCGAGGTTACTGAAATCCACCGGTGCGTCCTGAAACCGCTGTTTGATGTCGCTGAATACCGGTGCCATCACGAACAGCGTGGCGGCGAGCGCCACACCGTATAACGCCATGTTGGGTGGCACTTGCTGTACCCCGATGGCGTTGCGGGTGAGCATCAGTACCATCGATATTTTCAGAAAACAGGTGCAGACGATCATCATCAGCGGAATCAGTGACAGCGACCCCAGAAACAGGGCAAACATCACCGGGTCGAAATTGCCCGAGGTCATCGCAATGACTCCGTGGCGAGCTCCCGGCCAGCAATCGGTCCACGGGTGATTTGTAACCCAAGTCGACCGTCTACATTGACCAGTTCTCCCTGCGCCAGTGGTTGTTCGCCGTGATACAGCGTGGCTTCGCCGGGCGTGGCCTGTTGCAGGGTTAACACGGTACCGGGAGCGAGTTGCTGCAAATCCTGTAGTGTCAGTGTCAGGTAGCCGCAGCGTACCGTCAGTGCCAGCGCGAGCGGAGGCAGTGGATAACCTGACAGCGGTTCGCCAGAGGGCAACGTACTTTCTGCACAGGGTGATGTTTCCTGCACATTGCTGTTATTCGGCAGGGTATTGCCGTAAGACGTGGTATTGCCGTAAGCAGCGGTGTCGTCAAACGGTGTCGGGTCACCAAAGCGCGTTGTGTCGCCAGGAAATGTGGTCACGGGGCAGTCCTCCAGTTCTGTCACGGCAAACCAGTAAGGGGCGAGTGCCTCCATCCTGAGTTGCCCGGCTAACCGCCGGTCGGCCAGCGTAATGCTGCCGTCGCCTTGCGGTGAGAAGTACTGTCTATGTGGACAGATCACGTCACCCGGTTCCAGACTCGCCAACTGTTCTTGTGACAACGTCACGTCGGCCAGTATTAATGGCAGGCGTATCGCCAGGTGATTGGGCAAAACCGAGCGTGGTGCGTGCCACCCCGGCCGACTCTGCCATCGCTGCACCGTATGGAATGACGTTCGTAACCGACTGCGAATACGAAAATCACCCCGTATCACCTCCAGCCACAATGTTAATTCGGCTGATGTGTTATCACCTGAAGGCGTATTGTCATCTGATGCTGCTACAGAATCAGGTTGTGCAGGTAACAGCGGCTGAATTTCACCGAACAGCTCGCGCAATGCCGGGCTGAGCGCCTGATTGTAGTGCGTCCAGTAACGGGTCACGGTTTCATTGTTGTCATGCTTGCCGGGTAATAGTGCCGGGCAGGCGGAGAGCAGCGACAGCAAGGGGGCAGCATTGTCCAGCCATAGTGTACCGTCGTGGCAACGCCAGCCGCTTTCCGCTCCGACAACGGGCGCGTCGTGCGCTAACTGCATGCGCAATTCCCCCGGTTGTCCCTCCAGCGTGAAGGCGAAGCGCTGTGCGCTCGCCAACTGGCGCGATAGCGTCGCTTGCGCCTGACTGATGTGCCGTAGTGTCTGTGCCAGTGGGGTCATAGGTCGTCATCCTCCCGGCTGTCGAATTGCAGGCGTACCGGTGCGCGTAACGTGCTTGCCAGCGAACGGCGGCACGCGTCACGTTGGTTTTTCAACCGTTCATAAGTGGTTTTGCCAAACCGCAGCGACACATCCCAGCCGTGAGCGGGGAGCGCTACCATGCGAACGTCTACGCTGCCCAGTTGTGGCAACTGCACGCTGAACGACAGCGGCTCGCCACGGTGTAACGACGGCATGTCGGCCAGCGAAGATTCCAAGGCTGACCAGCCTGTAGGCATGACCGGTATCGTTTGCACCGGGGTATCCTGGAAGGACGTCGGCGTAAGCGCTGGGTAGAGCGCCAGCGATGGGCCAAACGGCAGCCAACGGATATCGGGCAGCGCGTCGTCAGGTTCGGACAGGCGGCCGAACGGTTCCCAAAAAGCATCATCGTCAGCACCGTAGCCATAACCGGGCAGATCCGGTTGCGGCTGGTGCGATAGCGGTGGTGGGCCAGACGGCGAAACCTCGGGTGGAGTAGCGCGGGAAGGGGTCATATCGCCTCCTGATAGGTGGTTAACAGAAATTCGAGTTTCTCGACGGCTTTCTGGCACAGGCGTGCGGTTTCTCTGGCCTGCCCGACCTGTTGCTGTTGGTTCAGGTACTGTTGCTGCCAGTCGGTACACAGCAGCACCTGGGCCTGAATCTGGCGGATATGTTGCTGTTCCTGCTCCAGCTGGTTTTTCAGGGTTTCCAGTGTTTGGGTTTTGCCCAGCGCGTCGCGCAGAAAGGTGTCGCGCTGTTGCTGCCATTCGGCCTGCAACTGCGCCAGTTGTGCTTGTTGGGTGCGCAACGCGTCCTCGGTTTGCCTGAGCGCTAACTCGGCCTGACGCAACTGGCGTTCGGCACGGCTAAGGCGCTGGCGGCGGATCGGCAATAACGGCGTCAGTACCGCGTGCAACTCCTGCACACGGCTGTCTGGCTGTTCTTCTTCCATTACGCTGACGGATGTCATGGTGTCAGACCTCGGCATACTGACTCACCCCGGCGAGTTGCCTCTGGATGTCGTCAAAAGATTGTGGTTCACGCATCGCCTGTTGCAGAAAGCGGTTGATGTCGTCGTTGGCGTTGACGGCGGCGTCGGTGAGCGCATCGTGCCCCGGCTGGTATTCACCGAGACGAATCAGCATTTCTACCTGTTTGTACGCCGCCATCAACCGACGTACTGCGTTGGCATTGCAGGTATGTTCCGGTTCGACGACATTGCTCATGGTGCGGCTCAGGCTCATCAGAACGTCGATAGCCGGGTAGTGGTTGCGTTCAGCCAGACGTCGCGACAGCACGATGTGACCATCAATCAGCGAACGGACTTCGTCGGCGACCGGGTCGTTCATGGAGTCCTGTTCGATCAGCACCGAGTAAAGCGCGGTGATCGCCCCCTGACGGGTTTGCCCGGCACGCTCGACCAACCGGGGCAGCAGGGTATAGACCGAAGGCGGTAACCCGCCGCGCCCCTGCGGTTCGCCGAGCGCCAGGCCGATTTCACGCTGGGCGCGGGCAAAACGGGTTAACGAGTCGATAATCAACAGCACCTGTTTACCTGCGGCACGAAAGGCTTCGGCGATGGCGGTCGCGGTAAACGCCGCGCGAGCGCGCTCCATGCTGCTGCGATCGGAGGTAGAGCAGACCAGCACGGTGCGACTTCGTAACTGCGCATCCAGCTCATGGTCGAGAAACTCGCGCAGTTCGCGGCCACGCTCGCCGATTAAACCGAATACGATGGCGTCACAGGGCGTATTACGCGCCAGCTCTGCCAGCAAGGTGGTTTTGCCGCAGCCTGCTCCGGCGAATATCCCCACACGTTGGCCGCAGCCGATAGTCAGCAGAGCGTCGATGGCGCGCAGGCCGGTCGGGAGTGGCGAGGCAATACGTGGGCGTTCGGTCGGCGGTGGGGCATCGCCGATCACCGGTATCGGCGGGCTTTCGCTAAGCGAGCCAGGCTCTACGAATGCGCTGTGGCTGCCGTGTTCCAGCGGCCTGCCGAAGCCGTCGAGCACGCTGCCCAACAAGGCTTCGGAAACCTGTACGCAATGCGGCTGGTACAACGGTGTGACGACAGCGCCCTGAGCGATACCGTCCAGCGCCCCCAGTGCCGACAGAAAGGTATTTTTCGGGCTGAAGCCGACAATTTCCGCCAGCACCTGCGAGTGGTCGTGACGTTCGATCAGGCACAGATCACCGATGCGGGCGTTAGGCAGGCTGGATTCCAGCAAAATGCCGCTGATGCCGATGATTTGCCCCTGCCGCGTCACCGGCGAATAGGCCGCCAGCTGGCGTTGCTGCTGTTGCAGCCAGTGGGTGAGCGCGGGGTAACGGCTATCGATGGTGTCCTGCGTCGTCATTACCAGTTCACCTTGATCTGCTGCTTGCCGCGAAATTCGATCTGGCTGTCGTTGATGCTGACCAGCCGCAGGTTATCCACCTCGTCGCCGACGAACAGGCGTCGACCATCGGCGGTGACGATGTTGGCTTTCGGACCACTGGTGACTTGCACAATCTGGAACGGTAGCCCGTCGGTTTTCTCCGTCGTGCGGTTTTCAATCTGTAAGGCGGTGACGTAGCGTTGGTGGAATTGCGCCAGCATTCGTGCCAACCGGGTGTGTTGCGCGGGTAGGAGCGCCCCGCTCAGCACGATGCGGCTGTTGTCCTGACTGAGGGTGACCAGTCGTTCCAGTTCGCGGTCGGTGAGCATGGTTTGCAGCGTACTGTTTAACTGTGGCAGCGTGCCGACGGGCAAACGGTTATCCTGCGGTGATGGCGCAGGCGGCATCGCAGCCGTTTCCTGTAGCATCCAACTGCCGACGATCATAAACAGTAATACGCCCAGTAGCAGGTAACTGAATTTCGCCCACAGCGGCAGACGGCGTTTTTCCCGGCATGCGGTGGCTGCTTCCGGCAGAGAAGGCTGGTGTGTATTCACGACGATGTCGGTATCCACCGCAGGCATGTCAGCGTCGATGTCAGCACGGTCGTGGCGCGATGCGTCTTGTGACGGTGTGGCTGAGGTGTCGTCCTGCCACGGGGTGTCGGCGCTGACCACGCATAGCCAGATAGCCCCGACGGCGAACGGCGTGCCGGGCGGCAGTATCAGCGACTGTTCCACGTTGTGGCCTTCGCTATTGCTGACTGGGCCATCCAGTACGCAGACCTGCCAGCCGTCGGATGAGGCTTCCAGCAGGCAGTGCTGCTCGCGGATACCGGGATCGTAGAGCACCATGTCGGCTTCATCGGCCGAGCCTATACGCCATGAGGTTCCGCTCAGCGGCAGCGCGGCCCCACGGTGCAATCCGGTCAGAACTCGTAGTTCAAACATATTGCGTTTCCTATGCGTTAAAAGGGTCAGTTCTGTCCAGCAGGTCGATACGACCGGCGACGTTAATGGACAGGTGCGATTCCAGTTCGGTGAATGACAGCACGGGGACGTGATGAAACTCGTCCTGTAACAGAATGCGCAGTGGACTGCGCAGGTCCTGCGCGACCAGGATCAGCGTTGATGGCGGCAGCATCGGTGGGAATGCACGTCGCAACTGGCCGAGCAGGGTGGCGGCGTATTCCTGGTTGAGAGCAAAGAAGGTGTCGTTTTGCGTCTGGCGCAACGCATCACGCAGCAGCTCTTCGGTTTCTGGTGTCAGCAGCCAAACGGTAAGGCTGTCGTCCTGACTGTACTGATGGCAAATCTGAGCTTTCAGTTCCAGACGCACATAGTCGGTCAGGGCGTTGATGTCGCGCTCATGCTGGCCGATATCGATCAGCGCTTCGGCAATCGGCCGCACTGAGCGCAGTGGCACCCGTTCTGACGCCAGCCGTTGCAGCACACTGGCAAAACGCGATAGCGGCATGATGCGTTGCAGCTCCTGCGCCAGTTCCGGTTGTTCGCTCTCCAGCCAGGCGAGGATCGATTTGGTTTCCTGTAGCCCGATAAACTGTGCGCCGCTGCGATGCATCGCATTCTCCATACGCATCAGGATCAGCGTTTCCGCGCTCCAGGGACACAGTTGCGGCTGTTGCAGCATCGGGTGTTCTGGTGTCATCCACAGCAGGTGCTGTTCATCGCGGGCAGCAAGGCCAGGTATCATGCCGTCGTCCGGTGCGTCTTGCGGCAGCTGTTCGCGTGAAACGGCCAGCAACGGCACGCCGAAGCTGGCCCGCAACTGCGGAATTTCATAGACACAGAAGCGGAACTCATCTTCCGGTATGGCAGGGGTAAATTCGATATCAAACGAGGGCAAGGTAAAACCAAAGTGGTACACCAGCTGGTTGCGCAGGCGTCGGATGTTTTGCACCAGAACGGCCGTCGCCGCGGCGCTTTGCCATACCGTGTGAAACTGCAACAGGTAGGCACGGGTGGGGTTGAAACGCCGCAGGTCCTGATACCCGTTCTGGTCGGCAGGCAGGCTGTTGTTTGCCAGTAACGCATCCTGCAGGCCGTTTTGCTTGGCACGCCAGAGCTGGAATAACCCGCTGGTGAGCGAAACCAGACTGATCATCAGAAAAACCAGTGTTGGCATCCCCGGCAGCAGAGCGAAACCCAGCATGCCGACTGAGGAGATAATCCAGGCTTTGGGTTGGCTGGTTAGCTGTTCGGCAATTTCCCGGCCAATATTGTTGTCCGTTTGCTGGCCGTCGGCTGACACACGGGTGATGATCATCCCGGCGGTCAGGGAAATCAGCAACGCCGGGATCTGGGCAATCAACCCGTCGCCGATGGTCAACACCGAGTAGATATGCATGGCGTCACCGGCGGCCATGCCGTTTTGCAGTACGCCGATGGCGAAGCCACCAATCATGTTAATAAACACGATCACCAGACTGGCGATGGCATCCCCTTTCACAAACTTCATCGCGCCGTCCATCGCGCCGAACAGTTGGCTCTCTTTGGCGAGGTTTTCCCGGCGCTGACGAGCCTGTTGGGAATCAATCAGCCCGGCACGCAGGTCACTGTCGATGGACATTTGTTTACCGGGCATGGCATCCAGCGTAAAACGCGCGGCGACTTCCGCCACCCGCTCCGACCCTTTGGTAATGACCAGAAAGTTCACCACCGTCAGGATCAGGAAGATCACCAGACCGACCGCCAGGTTGCCGCCAACCACAAAGTTGCCGAAAGCCTCCACCACGTGACCGGCATCCTGTTGCAGCAGGATCTGCCGGGTGGTGGAGATAGACAGCGCCAGCCGAAACATGGTGGTCAGCAGCAGTACCGCCGGGAAGGTGGAAAACGCCAACGGTTTGGGCAGGTACATCGCCAGCACAATCAGCAGTGATGAAATACAGATGTTGAGCGCAATCAGCACGTCGATAAGATCGGTCGGCAGCGGGATGATCATCATGAACACTATTGCCATGACGATCACAGCACCCACTACCTCGGAGCGCTGCATCGCGCTCATGGCAAAACGGTTAAGCCATACGATCAACACAGCCATCGGTTACCCCTTAGCCTGGGTTCGGTCGTTCTGCTGTTGTTTTTCGTACTGGGCGATATCGCCAATCAGACCACGAATCAGTTGCAGGGCGGTGAGCCGGTTTTTGGCATCGCGCCACAGCGGGTGCGGCAGGTCATTAACCAGCGGCAGTAACCCGTTGAAAAACAGTAACTGGCGTTGCATGTCCTGCCCGGCGACTTCACGGCCCAGATTGTGCAGATCGCGGGCATACGCCCCGTTGGCGCTCAGGCCAATCAACCGCCGCGTCAGGTCTACCGCGCCCAGTGTGCATTCCGGCATCCGCGACGCCAGCCTGGCCAGCAGTGACTGACTGGCCGACAGCGTATGGCTGAGTTGGCGTGAGTCGTTCAGGTTGCTGAGCATCCGGCTTAGCACCGTTTTTGAGATGGATGGCGCCAGCGAGGCGATATCCGCCGCCAGCGCGCGCTGGAGGGTGCGTAATCCGGCCGCGAAATGCTGAGCGTCAAAACGTTCCAGCAGAGCATCCAACAGGGCGGCGGGAGACTGTTGGTGGACAATGCGCTGGTAGTAAAGCTCACGCAGCGCTTGCTTCTGGTTTGGATCGGTACTGAACAGGGAGATAGCGGCGGCGGTATTCAGACCGGCCCGCACTTCCGGCCCTTTCTCTTGTTGCAACTGCGTCAGGCTCTGGCTGGCTGCCTGTGTGAGCGCAGCGTCCTGCTGCTGTTGTGCCTGACTTAACACATGGCGCAGCACGATATCGCTGCGTGCCGCATCACCGCCTGCCGCGTGCAGAATAGCATCGACCGATGGCGGCGATGACTGGCCCAACAGCACCTGCATCTGACGAATTTGCTGGTCAAGCGTCGGGTGTTTCGGGTTTTCCAGTAACTGAAACAGTTCCGTCAGTTTTTCGATACGTTCGATATTGGCCAGCATGCGGCTTTGCGGCTGGCTGATTTGCCGACGGCTAAGCGCCTTACTTTTGCGTTCAACCTGCTCGCCAAAGCTGGCTGTCACTTCTTCCATTGCATCGTTCAGCGCTTTGTCGTGCGACGGGCGGGCTTCGCTGGCTTTGGCCGGTGAGCCGACCGGCTCCTGGTCATCGATGTCGTTGTCGTTGATGGATGTGCTGCTGGTCGTGAGCACAGAAGAAACGTTGTTGAGTGAAATCATGGTCCTGTCCTGCCTGAAGCGGCCTCAGCGTTAGCGGTGTGCTGTTATGTGGCTGGACCTGATGCTGGGTTCCCGTTAAATGATGCAAGTCAACAACGAAAAGTAACAATTAGTTATTATTTATATTTGAAATTATTTGATTGATTTGTTCTGCAAGAGCTTGCAATTCGGACCGAATTTCATGGGCAATAACTGGCGTAAAACGTCACGCAGAGAAAAAATAAATTATTATATAACAGTTGGTTAAGTGGTTTTCATGGGCTGGCACGCGCCTTGCTCTCCCGGATGCGCCAATGAGGGCACAACGATGGAGAGTAAATGAAATGGAAACTACTGCACTGAAACAATTGGATGTGTGTCAGGTTCATACCCCTGCCAATACCGTGGACTGGGAGCAGGTTTTCCGCCTGCATGGCAAGCGACTGCAAAACTTCATTCGTAAGCGTGTATCGAACCGTGAGGATGTGGAAGATTTACAACAGATGACCTATCTGGAAGTGTTGAAAAACCGTGAGAAATTCGCCGGTGCTTCACGTCCGGAGACCTGGGTTTTCGGCATTGCTTTGAATCTGGTGCGTAATCACTTCAAGCAGGCGCGTTATCGCACCGTCGATATCAGCGACGAGGTACTGGAGGCCGTGGAGGTGATGTCAACGGATATCGATCCCAGCCGGATTACCGAGTGTGATCACGCGTTGGACCGGGCTCTGGCCGCCAGTGCGCACTTGCCGGAGGACACACGCAAGATGTTAGTGATGCTGTTGGATGCCGATATCAGCTATCAGGATATTGCCACTCAGCTCAACATTCCCATTGGTACTGTTCGTTCGCGTCTTTCCCGCGCCAGAGGATATCTGCGCCAGGCCGTTGATGCATAAGCCCAGCCCCTGCGTGGTACACCCGCGCAGGGGATGACTTATATTGCCATGCTCAGGAGGGCATCTCCCTGGAATCGGGAGATGAAGGAACCTGTCAGTCAGCATCAGGCTGTCGCCGCCACGTAGTGTGATGGTGCCGCCTAACAGGGTCGCAGGTCTTCTCACCTGAAGGTGGTGCCTGCGGCTTTCCTTTCGCTGCCGACGCCTGTAAGCACGCGTTGGCAGGCTTAGCGCTAGCAAGGAGATGGCAATGTTATATACCCCGACTTTCCGGCAACCCCAGCAGCCGGACGATGTACCGCCGCTGGAACTGGTGGATTTTGCCTTTAGCCGTATCAAGGATGCCATTTATATCGTCAACGATAGGGAGCGGTTTTGTTACGTCAATGACGAGGCCTGTCGCATGCTGGGCTACAGTAGCCACGATTTTCGTCGCATGCAGATACACAACATCGATCTGAGCTGGAAAAAAGAAGAGGCGAATCGCCACTGGCGCGATCCGCGCTGCTGGAAGCGTGGGCTGACGTTTGAAACTCAGCACAAAACCCGCTCGGGGATGATCTTGCCGGTAGAAGTCAGCGTGAATCATTTTCTCCATAAAGGACGACAGTACAGTATGTGTGTAGTCAGGGATATTCGTGAGCGTAAACAGAACGAGCAACTGGCCTATGCCCGGGAACAGGAATTCCAGGCGCTGGTCGAGAATTCACCGGATCTGATTACGCGCTTTGATCCAGAGCTTAACTGCCAGTACGCCAACCCGGCTACGCTGGCCCATTTGCGTTTTACCGCCGAGCAGTTACGTGGACGCAGGATGACGGATTTACTGCCGAATGCCCGCTGTGCACAGCGGATTTTGCAACTGGTGAAACAGGTGGTAGATACACAAAGCAGCGTTGAGGGCGAACTGGAAGAGGACATGGGAGTAACGACGACGCGCCATCGGGTTATCCACCACATTCGTTGTGTACCGGAGTTTGACCAGAACGGTCGGCTGACTTCGATTCTGACGGTCGGGCGCGATATCACCGCCATACGCTACGCCGAAAAAAAGCTCGAAAACTCTCACATGCAATTACGGTTGCTGGCGCGCCAGAGGGAGATTTCCCGTGAAGAGGAGCGTAAGCACATCGCCAGAGAAATTCATGATGAACTGGGTCAACACCTGACCTCCATGCGCATGAGCCTGTCGCTGATGCGTATGCAGTTTGCCCGCGATAATCCGCATATGCTGACACAATTACAGAATTTAATGGCATTGTCTGATAAGACCATCCAGGTAGTGCGGCATGTCGCCACCCGGTTACGGCCCAACGTGCTGGACATGGGGTTAACACCGGCACTGGAGTGGCTGCGTGATGATTTTATTCGTCAGTATCGCTGCCCTTGTTTGTTGCATGCTCCAGAGCCGGAAGTGCTGCTCAATGATGAGTATGCGACCGCGGCATTTCGGGTGGTACAGGAGTCGCTCACTAATATTGCACGGCACGCACAAGCGACACAGGTGGTGATTTCACTGGAAAATCGTGACGGCATGATTGTGTTAAGCGTGCGCGACAACGGTAAAGGATTTGACGCTCAAACCTGTAAACCTAATGCCTTCGGCCTGATGAGTATGAAAGAACGTGGCCGGATGCTGGGAGGTGAAGTGACGATAAACAGCCAGCCGGGAGTCGGTACGCTGGTTCGATTGACGTTTCCGCAGGATACCGCGTAACACAGATTTCTCTAAAGGGGACGAAAACGCGAATGGATAGACTGATAAAACTGATGATCGCCGACGATCATGTGATTATGCGCGAAGGGTTAAAGCAGATCTTTGCATTAGACGAGAGTCTGGAAGTGGTGGCAGAGGCGGGAACTGGCTCACAGGTGCTCTCGCAACTGCGGGAATGTCAGGTTGATTTGCTGCTGCTGGATATGTGCATGCCAGGGATTTGTGGCGAAGAGCTGATTATTCGCATTGTAGCGCAGTATCCGCGTCTGCCGATTCTGGTATTGAGCATGTACAGCGAACCGCAAATTGCCCGGCGGGTGCTAAAAAGCGGGGCGCTTGGCTATATCACGAAAGATAAAGATCCGGAGGCGTTGCTGTCGGCGATTCGCCGGGTTGCACAGGGCGCGCGCTATATTGACCACAGCATCGCCGAGCAAATTGTGTTTGCAGATTGTCAGGCTCAAGGCGATGGGCGCCATGACCTGTTGACCACGCGCGAGCATCAGATCATGGTCATGCTGGCGCAAGGGTTGGGGGTGAATGCGATTGCCGATATGCTGGCCATCAGCAATAAAACCGTCAGCACCCATAAATCACGATTAATGGAGAAGATGCAGTTCACTACCAATGCGGATATTGTGAAATACGCATTGAGCCAGCGTTTAATCGTCTGACGGTAAGCTACCGTATAGCCCCCGTGTTTGTCGCGACGAAAAGTTGCGATGGCAGAGGGGGCATTCCTGCCTGCAATTTCCGTAACACTCTGATTACACTCGTTTCCGGGGTAAGACTTTTCCTACTTCGCGCGCAGAAATCCCTACCTTAACTTCAGCGGTTGGCTGATGGTTTGTTTTGCCGCTGACGGTAATGTGTGCGCGTACCATCAATAATCTGTTAAGTCGGTCAGATTTATCGCTGTTAATCGTTAGCAAATCGTCAAGATAACGAGATGGTCGTCAGATAAGCAGGATGTCGTTACCCACGTAACGGCCTGACAGGGATAGGCCTGACAGCGCGATAACGGAATACAGGAATAATACAGGAGTAGTCATGACGATAAGGAATAGCAATGTATTCGAGCAGTCACGTCATTGTGTCTCCCATGAGTCTTTGTTAACCCCCCCTCTGGAAGATATACACGGTCCACTCTCTTCACTCATCCACACTATTGCCCCTCTCCATGTTGATATCGTACTGGAAGGAGAGACTGGCACCGGCAAAGATACGCTGGCGCGCCGTATTCATCAGCTTTCCGGTTGCTCCGGCCCGCTGGTGGCGGTGAATTGCGCCGCCGTGCCGGAAACACTGGCGGAAAGTGAATTGTTTGGCGTGGTATCCGGCGCGTATACCGGTGCCAGCCGTTCTCGCGCCGGATATCTGGAAACCGCAGATAAAGGCATCCTGTTTCTGGATGAAATCGACAGTATGCCGCTAACGCTACAGGCGAAAATGCTGCGGGTACTGGAAAGTCGCGGTATCGAGCGGTTGGGCAGCACCCAGTTCAAACCGGTGAACATGCGGGTGATTGTCGCCACCCAAACGCCGTTGCACAAGCTGGTGGAAAAAGGGCGCTTTCGCCGTGACCTTTACTTCCGGCTGGATACGGTAAAAATTCAGTTGCCGACGTTACGTTCGCGTACAGAGATTATCCTGCCGCTGTTTCATCGTTTTTTGCGCGACGCCGCCGCGCGGCTGAAACGGCCGGTACCCGGTGTGTCAGCCATGATGCAGGAACAACTGTTGATGCATGACTGGCCCGGCAACATCCGTGAATTGAAAGCTGCCGCGGAACGCTGGGTGCTGGGGCTCTCACCGGTGCCGGTCGCCGCGAATGCTGAGAAGGCGGGGAGTGACGCGCCGTTGACATCACTGAAGGTGCGATTACGCCGCATTGAGCGTTTCCTGATTCAGGAGGCGTTGCAGCGTAACGATCACTGTATCGATAACGTCGTCAATGAACTGGGTATCCCCAAGCGCACGCTCTATCACCGTATCAAATTGCTGAATGTTGCCGTGCGCGGACTGTAGCACGAACCGCAGCGCCGATAGCCGCGTAAGTGGTTATTGATCAGGTCGGATCCTGTTATCACCACCAGGGGAAAAAAAGTGAATCTCTTGCGGAACTCCCCCTTAGGTTCTCCTACTTAACTTATGAACACGATGACTGTGTCTGTCGCCGGTTCACTGGCGAAATTTACTTTATCAATCAATTGTTAACTGGAGATATCTATCATGATGGGATTGTCTAACGCTGCTGCCATGACCAGTATGAAAATGCTGGACGCTACCGCTGCTCAGACGACATTAATGACCTCTGCCGCCCAGGCGCAGACCATGAAAACCAACGCTATTTCGTCCATCACCGATATGCAGATGGACTCTGCCACCAAAGCCATGAACTCCGGGCAGAAAGCGGCCAAAGCAATTCAGTTCTGATGTTGTGTGGGTAGTCGACTACCGGGGGGAGCGTTCCCCCGGTTTTTTGTCACTATACCCGTCATACTTCAAGTTGCAGGTGTGTTGGCTGCGTTCATTCACCCGAATCACTTACCTGAGTAAGCTCATCGGGATTCACTCACTTGCCGCGTTACAAGGCTCTAATGAGCCTTGCCCTAAAGGGCCAACGCGTGGCGTTGTTCAACACGCGAGCGTGTTGTCCCGCAACTCGAATTATTTAGGGTATAAACGGCCACCAAAAAAGCATTCACCAAAAAACAGTCATCAAACGAGGAACGGACTCATGATGAAAGTGACCCGCGTCAATGCGCCTCAGGGCGTTGCCAATGGTATTGCGAATAGCAATGCGCCGCGCAGTCTGGATCTCCCTGCGCAAGCGGATGTGAACTGGTTTAGCTCTGCGATCGAGCCCGCCGCCCCGGCAACACCGACCGCCGACAACAAGGCCTGGCTCGGGGCGATGGCAGAGAAATCCGACAAGTTGGAAAACCTGCTGCAAAAAGCTGAGCGTCAGGTTGGTAAAAGCATCACCGGTAATAACCCGAAAGATGTGATGGATGCGACCCGAACATTGTCGTCGTTTTATCTGGAAAGTCTGCTTAACGCCAAGGTGGTGGCGAAAAGCGTTCAGAGTCTGGAAAAACTGACCAACCTGCAATAACCGCGAATAACCCTGAGTGAATCCATGGCCCGCCTCGTCATGATTAACCCAGGCATGATCAACCCATAATCAATGGCACCATGATGAGTCAATCCGTTCTGCACCGATTCCTGACCCTGCTACTGGCGATGCTGATTGCTGGTTGCGGCGATCGCGTGGAGCTCCATCGCGGTCTTTCTGAAAGCGATGCCAATGAAGTGATTGCCGCGTTAGGGGGCTATCACATCGGGGCGGAAAAGCGCATGGATAAAGCGGGTGTCAGTATTCTTATTGATGTCAAGGACATGGAGCGATCCGTCAACATTCTCAATGCCGCCGGACTACCCCGTCAGGCTCGCACTAATCTGGGCCAGGTCTTTCAGAAGACCGGCGTGATTTCCACACCGCTGGAAGAACGTGCTCGTTACATTTATGCCTTGTCTCAGGAAGTGGAATCCACACTCACGCAAATTGACGGTGTGCTGGTGGCGCGGGTTCATGTTGTGCTGCCTGAGCGTATTGCTCCGGGGGAACCCATTCAACCGGCGTCCGCCGCTGTGTTCATCAAATACCGGCCAGAGCTGGAGCCGGACGGCATTGAGCCGCGTATTCGCCGTATGGTAGCCAGCAGTATTCCGGGGTTGGCCGGTAAGAGTGAAAAAGACCTGGCTATCGTGTTTGTGCCAGCGGAGCCGTACAAAGATCACATTCCAACCGTATCACTGGGGCCGTTTCAACTGATGCCGCAGACCATGACGCAATTACAGTGGCTGGCCGGTTTACTGGCGTTAGCGCTGACGGGCGTATTGGGTTGGCGTTTTGGTAAGCCCTGGTGGTCACAACGGATAGCCAACAGACAACAGGTGCAACCGGACGTGAGGGCGGAGCATGAACAGCATGCCCGATGATAACGACGTCCTGCGCTGGAACCAGTGGTGGTGTTATGGCTGCCTGCAACAGGCGGACCCAAGCTGGTTCGATGCATCATGCTTTGACGAGAGCGATATAGCGCTGGCATCGGTGCACCATACCGCCATCCGTCAACGTCTTGGTCTGGAGGAAGCCTATCCCCCTGAGCCGCAAAACGCGTTGCTGCAACTGGGGCAACTGGAGGTGATGGTGCGTCATCAGGTTCTGGTGCTGATAGCCGCAGTCTGCCGTGAAACGCCAGGTGAATTACCGGATGCACTGGCCATCTGGTGTCGACGACTGGCGAAGGCACTGCGCCCCGGTTTGTGGTTGCCACCGTCGCTGACGTTTTCGCAACGCCGGGAACAGGATGCATTGGTGATATTACGCCACCGCTTTCTTGCACCCTGCTGGAGTCGTTTACAACTGCTGTACCCACGTGACTGGGGTGAACGCACGCAAGAGCCGCTGTCTAAAGACTTACCTGCCAGCCGCATCGCCAGTCTGTGTGACGCGATTATCTGGAACGTCGTGACAACGCAGGCATCAGTGGCTGGGTAGTTTCATTCTAAAATAGTTTACTAAATAAACTATTTGGCGTTAAGTTATCAATCGTGAGTCTCATCACTATCAGGGAGAGGGAAGTATGTTGACCAGACGCTGTTTAAAACTGGTGGCAGGCACCGATATGCAGGATGCAGAGGTGATCCGGGTTGGGCAATTGCAGCAGCACCAGCACGGGTTGACGGTGATAGAAAAAGCACGGCAGCAGGCTAACGTGTTACTGGATGAAGCCCGCCAGCAGGCGGATGAGTCTGTGGCGTTGGCGACCATTCAGGCCGAGCGGCAATTCTGGCAGCAGGCGGATGAGATATTACGCGGCTGGCAACAGGAGCGTGAACAGATGGAAAGCTGGTTGGTATCACAGTGCAACCAATTGCTGAGCGATGCGATGCATCAGATCCTCAACACCGTCCCTGACGCTGAGCGTTACCCGGCGCTGTTGCGCCAGTTATTGCGCACCCAAGGTGGGGAAGGTAGCGGCACACTGTATTGCCACCCCGACCGTCAGGCCGACGTGTCCGCCTGGCTGACCAAACACAGCCATCTGGGCTGGAAACTCAGCAACGATGAGGCACTGACGCAGGATACCCTGAAGCTGATTACCGCGCAGGGTGTCATGACCCTGAGCTGGCAGCGGGCGGTAGAGCAACTGTTGCCACAAGGCCCGACGCCGACGTTAAACGGCGTGTGATGACGAGCCCTGGGGCAAACCGCAATACGTCGTTACTCTGACACATGTAATACTACGGATAATCCCAGCCGGTGACACTTATGTCGCCGGTTGTCTGTATCTTCCCACCTGTTGCTGCACTATTACTGTAAGCGCGGTTGCACAATTCCAGGGTGGTGCCCGGCAACGTTCCGGGCCTGCTGTTTGGCATGTCTTCATACCCTAAATAACTCGAGTTGCAATATGGCGGGTATCTCGTAACGGAATAGTCAAATGGTCAATAGCGGAACCCAGACATCATCGATGATGGTGAAGGTAATGAAGGTTGTCGTGGTGGTGCTCGGCACCGGGGTGTTAAGTTCCTGTGCCCACCAGCACAAGCCTCCCGGCGAATGTCGGGATATTAATAGCTTGCTGACAGCGCACGGTATCACTGACACGCCTACAGGGCTACCTACGCCAGATGAAAGTTTTGAACAATGGAAAACTGAGGTACGTCAGGAGGCCCTTTCTCAGGGAATTACGGCGGACACCTTTGACCGTGCATTTGCGGGTCTGACCCCAGACAACGACGTAGTGGCGGCTACGCAAAAACAGCCTGAAGTGATCGTGCCGGTGTGGACCTACATTGCACAGCGGGTGACGCCGGATAACCTGGCACAAGGGAAAACCTTGCTCAAACAATACCAGAAGGTGACGGCGCGTATTGAGCAGCGCTATCAGGTTGAGCCTCCCTTGCTGTTCGCTTTCCTCTCCATTGAGAGCAATTATGGCGCGAATACCGGCAACAAAGCGGTTGTCCGTTCGCTGGCGACATTGGATTACTACCATTATCGACGGGCGTTTAACCGGCAGAATCTGATGGCGGCGTTACGCATGATTCAAAACGGCGATGCGCGGCCAGAGCAGATAAAAGGCTCCTGGGCTGGCGCAATGGGGATGCCCCAGTTCATACCCACCTCCTATCTGCAATACGCCGTGGATTTTGATGGCGATCGTCGCCCTGATATCTGGATCTCTTTCCCAGACACACTGGCGTCAGTGGCAAATTACATGCAGCAAGCCAAATGGAAAGCGGGCGTGCCCTGGGGGATGGAGGTCAATCTGCCCGCCAATTTCGATTATGCCGTTTCCGGTTTGGATAATCAGAAAACGGTTGCTGACTGGCAAGCGCTTGGGGTGAAAACGGCCGTGCCCCGAGACCTGATGTTGCTGTCTGCCGAGAAAGCCTCGATATTGCTGCCGGTCGGCAAGAATGGCCCGGCGTTTCTGGTCACAGATAACTTCCGTGCCATTCTGCGGTATAACAATTACGTTTCCTACGCGCTGACCGTTGGGTTGCTGTCGGATAACTACCAGCACGATACGCCAGTACTCAAACCCTGGCCGCAGCAGGAAACGCCGTTGACGCGCAAAGAGCGCGAGGCGCTGCAAATTCTGCTACAGGAAAAACAGCGCTATCAGGGTGCTATCGATGGCAACATTGGAAGCGGCACCACGCAGGCAATCCGTACTTATCAGCAGCAACAAGGGTTAGCGGCGGACGGGTATCCCGATCACGCCTTGCTTGATAGATTGCGCTGTGGCTAACCCCGATGGTTTTTTGCGCGTCGTCACGATGTCACCGTTCACGTGTCATCATTCATGATGTCACAATATTGTGCGCTGCCTGCACCAGCAGGTCGGCGCACGACTCGCTCATCGGCCCCAACAGACCGTGAATACCGAGTGTGTGTCCGACATCGGGCAGCCGCGTGATATCAACATGCGCAAAGCGGTGTCGGACTCGCTCGAATAATGCCACTTCGGCGGCCACATTGACCTGCGTATCCATCTCGCCGAAATAACAGAGAATACGGCTTTGACAGTGTGCCAGGTGCTCAATTTCCGGTAATTCACTCTGATACCACTGTTTCCACCAGGCGTAAGACGAGTGGGTGAATGGCGCGTCGGCTGGCCACGGCTCCTGATCGTCATGCCCTAACACCATCGCACTCTGTTGCTCGAAACTCGCCTGTAATGTGGCCGTCATGTCATCAAAATCCGCTTGCTCCCAATATCCCTTGTAGGGCAACAGATCGTTGATAGGTTGCAGGAACGCCAGCGGGCTGTGACCAAATCCGTTTTTTAACTCCTCCAATGTCAGCCGGTCACCAGCACGCGGAATGGCTTTCAGCCAGGTGACCGTGCGGTAAATCAACTGCCATTCCATCAGTTGTTTCATGGAGGAAAACAGTGGGGAGATCAATATCAGGGCTTTAGCCGTGACGGTGTAACGTGCCATCAGGCGGCTAAGATTAACCGTGCCTTCGGAATGACCCAGCAAAATGAGGTTGTGACGGTCGATGTGTGGCAGGTCGATGGCGTACTGATAGAGCGTATACAGGTCATCACATTGACTTTGTGGGGTGACCGTCTGGCGAACGGCGGCGTCGATAAATAAACGCCGGTATGCCAGATCACGGTTGAATAGGTATTCCGGGTTATCCAGCGTCTTGTCGCGTGGGTGACTTTTGACGCCACGGCCATCAAACCGCAGCACCGCCAGCCCGGCGTCCAGAAGGTCCTGCGCCAGACAGCTAAAAACAAAATCCGCCTGAGTGCCACTATTGCCAAGCAGGTAATGACGTTCGTGCATACCGCTACCGGGCACCAGCATCACTAATGGATAGCGCCCTGTGGGAGTTTGCGGGTAGTTGATCTGACCGGTGAGGGTGGCTTTCCCATCCTGCGATTGCAGTGCAAATGTTTGCACCGGGTATTTCTCATTTAACTGGTCATTTTCAAGATAGGTTTTCACCGCGCTCACTCCTGATAGCCCTGACTATGCTCTGGCAGTGTAAGACCACCGAGGTTGGGTTGTCTTGCGCTGTCGCAGGTCTGTTTGACCACCACACAACCCCCACCGCGTTCACCGGCACGCCTCATCTTGTAGTCTGCATTCGTTCGGCTCCGCCAGTCCGCTGAGAGGGTATTTGGACGACTGGCGCTTGCCCGAACCGTTATCGCAATGGACGCGGTGTCGCTGGTTTTACACCATCGTTATGGCCTGAATTTCCGTTGTTATCACACAGCCTTGCAGGCGCGAGCCGCGCTACATTGCCCAATGAAGATGCATAAATCTAATCGATTGAAAACCAAGAGGTTACCTATGGATAAAGTACTAATCTGGTTCTGCGGCACGGGCACCACGAAACAGGATTTTCTCGCTAATGTTGAAATCAGCGGTTTCAGCGCCGTCGTCGCTATCGACGGCATCGGCACTGCCGCCATGTTGACCAAAACGCAGGCATTGGCCAAACGCGCCAGTTGGGGCGGCAGCTTTGTCGATATGAGCGAAACGCTGGGTGTGCTTTATGATCAAGCTAATGGTTATGACGACCGTGCCGGTGTAGTAACGCTGGATAGCCTGTTCCCGCTGGTGGATTATCTTAAGACGCTGAAAGAATACCAACTGGTCGTGGGCGGGCACAGCCGCGGTGCGGCGGTGGGCTTAACCGAGTTTCTGGCTGAGCTGTATCATCTGGCGGTGCAAAATCAGGAGCCGGGCGTCTGGGCTAACGCGAAAACGATCCGACTGGTGGTGGTCGACCCGGTGCAGGGACAGCAGAGTACGGATAAAGACACCAACGCCTTTAACGCGATTCTGAAGGATAAAACCCTGGCGCAGATCCTGGCTGAACTGGAAAGCAAATGGTTCGGCGGGCGAGAGGTGTTCGATACCATCGTCTACAGCGCCCGGTATGATGCTCGCTCCAGCTTTGCCTTTGATTACCGCTGGTATCATTTCATCACCGAACAAATGGGCAAACAGGCCGGTCCCGCCAAACGTGCGAAACTGGTGATGGCTGGTTTCCGCCACTCGGCACCGGTCAGCAAAGAAGACGAAATCTCTGCGTTGTACCAGGGTAAAGGCGTCGCGCCGATTGCGTTTTTACAGCAACTGGTGTCGTTCGACCCTAACTGGGAACAATCGGCCCGCCTGCTGAGTCAGATTGAAAACGCTTATCTCGACCAGCTTGCGGCGGGTGCGAAAACCGACCTGATCACCCAACTGGACAAACAGACCAGCCTGTTGTCCTACGGTATTACCGGCCTTATCGGTGGCAAGTCGCTGCAGAAAACGCTCTCTTCCGATAACCCGCAGAAACCGGAATACCGCCGCTTCTACCGCTATCAGTATGGGACGACGACGTTTTAATCCTCCTTCGGTTTAATCTTCGACCACGGGCCGCTATCGGTGATAGCGGCCTTTTTTGCTATCTCCGCTTGATATTTTCATTAATTCTGCTTATCTATTTTTTCCTTCCTGTCACCGTATTAATAGACAGTTATTGTTTTTAATAATTATTTTCAAAAGGGATTAATGGTGAGTGAAATTATTCTTAACCTGAATTTACCCGAATATCAGGACGACTTTCTTGCGGAAACAACAGACAGCAACCAGCTTTGGCAACAGCAGGCGAACCGGAAGCTGGTCGGGTTGCTTAGAACGATGGGGAATGATGCCCATCGATATAAAACACAATGTCAACCCGACAGCAAAGAAACGCATCAGAAGCTGAGCAGTTACCATCACGCTATCTTTATCAGCGGGGCGCGTGGTGCCGGGAAAACGGTATTTCTGAAAAATGCTAAAGCAATTTGGCAGCATGAAACCGATAAGCAGGACAAGCAGGAAAGGAAGCCTAACTTGCATTTTATGCCGGTAATTGACCCGACATTGCTCAATATCAATGAGCGATTTTCTGAGGTGATCATCGCCTCGGTATACGCGGCGGTGGAAGGTAAATTAACCAATCAGGCTACTTCTCAAACATTGAAAGATGACTTCTATCATAGACTGAAAGACCTGTCCGGCGCACTGGTCAAGCCTTCAGAGCTGGCGGAGTTACGTGGCATTGATCGCATTCAGAAGTACCGCTCCGGTATTCATCTGGAACAGTACTTTCATCAGTTCCTGATCGCCAGCGTCAGATTGTTGGGCTGTGATGCACTGGTGCTGCCGATTGATGATGTGGATATGAAGATCAGCAACGGCTTTGAGGTGCTGGATGATATCCGTTGCCTGCTGTCCTGCCCGCTGGTGCTGCCGCTGGTCAGCGGCGATGACAAACTCTATCGCCATCTGGTGACCCTGCAATTTGAGGGGGAATTGGTCAAAAATAAAGAAGCCAGTAATGCGGAAGAAGGGCGACGAGAGGCGATGCGATTATCGGATGCGTACCTGACCAAAGTGTTTCCGCATCCCGCCCGCCTGCCTTTACAGCCCATTGATCAGTTATTGCCGCAGTTGGTCATTCAGGATAAAGAACATGCCGAACCGATGACCTATGGCGATTACGCCGCCGCCATTAAACGCGTTTTTTATCCGTTGTGTAACGGTCAGGAGCGCAGCACCGACTGGCCACAACCTGCTAACGCCCGAGAAGTGACACAACTGGTGCGCTTGCTGCCGCCGCATGGGTTGAAACCGTCGAATAATAATCAGGAAGCACTATGGCGCACGTTTAGCCACTGGGCAGAAGCAAAACAGGATGGAGCGGCGTTAACCAACGCCGAGTCTTATCTGTATCTGCATACAGCGCAAAAACCAGAAGATTTTTCACTGGCTAGGTTAATTGCGTTTAACCCGTTGCTGCAAAAAGAGCGCTATTACTGGGCGAAAAAGCATTTTTACTCGCAACAGGTTGAACGAATAAATGAACTGAAAACCGCAAGTGGCCGAGGTGAGGATTTTAACCGGAAAATTTTGGATACTGTGTTTTCTGAGAACCTGCCGGTACTTCGCAGTATGCCTGCACTGGAATATATTAAAGAGCCACTTTTTTTATCCGGCGATGTCGTCAAAGCAGAGTTAGAAGCGCGCCTTTTTATCGCACTCTATACCCATCATGATTATTACAGTCAACAGAAAGGGCGGCGTTATCATGTCTTCTTTAGCCGGGCGTTTGAAATTCTGACATGGTCAATGCTGGCGGTAACCAATAATCTTTCTTTTTCTAATTTTTCATCGTCCTGTGATATTAAATCGATTATTGGGAATGTTTTTAAAAACATTCCTTTCTATTCTATTTTTGCTATGAATCCGACAAAATCAATTGATGAAAATGAGAGTGGTGATGACCAGACTGATGATGGTGAGGATAAATATCAACAAGAGATCCAATCATTTATTGAAGAAATAGATGTGTGGATCAAGGCTAATCGAGAGGTATTTGCTGATTTTTCAGGAAAAAACTTAATGCCGTTAATTACTGCGGTATTCAATAAAGTATTTACTCAGTTGCATATTTTACGTAGTAACTTTGATGTAAAAAAAAGTGATTTCAGCAATGAATTCCTGTCAGATATAACAAAACGCTTCAGTTATATTTTTATTAATGCATTAGCGTCATTTGTGCGGGATGGTGAAGTCGTCAACACCAACGTAGCTGTCAGTGCCAGTTCCGCAGTAGTCAGGGATAATGCAACCTTTCTTCGCAGGGACAGAACACTGGTTAGAAATTTGAAGGGATTATGTCCTATTGAAGGATGGCATACCATTAATGAAGATGGCAGTTTTAAACATGAGGACTTTGTACGATTAGTCAATGCGATGAGTGTTCATCCCATTTTTACATTATATGACTCTTCGTTTCATCGCATTGGTTTACAACACAGTAGTGGAGTAAGTGGGAATGTATGGAGTAAGGTGACTTCTGAATCGAAGTTTTCCTCTATGAGTGTATATGATTTGAAAAAGGATTATTTTGATCGGACGGGAAGTAAAATAATTAAAACGAGAGAAGTCAAGGAATGGGCGATTAGTCAATTCGATGTCGCTAAATTAATGTTTGACAGGATCAATGAGTTACGTGATACCGATCCTAAAACACGAAAATGGATTGATGGAAAAGGATATACATCCCGACTTTATAATGGATTGCGTCAGGCATTAGATAGCAAAACTAAGGATTAACCCATGTACACCCAGGATCCCCGCTGGTTAATTCCTTGTGCCTGTCTGGCTTCAGACCGGTTATTTTATTTTCATCTGCAACAGCATACCGGGCAGCGCAATACACCGGATGTTGAACAACAGGAAGACCAGCGTTTATTGACGCGCGCGGCAAAAGATTACCAGTTCTATTTTGGTGGGCGGCTGCGTAATGAGGATATTGAACACAATCTGCATAGCTGGGCCAGGTCATCGCCAACGGATGGTATGGCAATAACCGATAATATGACCTTGCTGGGGCAACTGGCGGAGGCGTTTTTGCTCTGGCAAGGCAACGGTTTCGAGGTGCGGCGTGAACGGCTGGAAGCCTGGCTAATGCTATGCTCGGTGCTGGACCCGGCCTGGATTATCGCGCAGGCTTATGTGCAACTGGTGCGCCAGCGGGTGCTGGACGAAGGGGAACTGGTGAGGCTGCTGATTCAGCAGAGTCCGTTTGCCTTTCCTGATGACTCGCGTGACACCCACTATGCTGACAACCATGTGCATTTTAACGGCCACGGTTATGCCTCGCTGTCGATGCTGAGTTTTGTCGAGGGGGATGTGCGTCTGCAGCCAGATATTAGGTGGCCGCAGCGCGAGGAATACCCTCTTTTGGAAAGTGAGCAGTTACCGAAACAGCAACTGCCACGCTGGCTGTCGGCTTATGTGGCTTGTTTACTGGCGGCGATTTATCCCACCGGCACAGCAGCAGATAACTCGGTTGATCTCGGTATACTGACACGATCACTGGCATTGCCGCTGACGGAAAACGAGCGTTGGTCACTGCGGGATACCACTCTGATTACCCCACCCGACAGCGCGCAACAGCAACTGCTCTATGCCGCGATACAACAGGGGCACGCCGGCGCTCAGCGCTGGCTGCTGTTTTGTACCGGGTTGTTGCTGGGCGCATCCCGGCCAGATTACGACAGTGTGTTGTCAAACCTGATTCGGGTCAGCATGATATTGCGTAACTACATGGTGGTGTCGGCGGTGGGGTTGGGGCAATTTGTCGAGTATTTTGGTACCGATGTGCGGCGGGTGGATAAACGCTTTTTCAAGGAGCAAGTCCCTCGCTATGATTTAAGCCCGTCGGTATCGCGGGAATACCGTGTCTCACCGAGTGAAGTGATAGGCAATGTTCGCAAACCCAATATCTACCATCACAAGTTGACCGACTTTTTTGACCAGCATGCGCGCTGGCATGTGCCGGAACAAGCACATCTGGTGGTGCATTTTACTCGCGGATTTCCGAAAAAAACCGCTGTCAGCCGCTACGACAAACGGTTGACCACTTTCCGCGCTGAGTTGCTGCAACAAGTCCGGGCGCTTGAAGACTTTGCTGCGTCGGTCACCTTGCAGGAAACCTCGCACCAGCCGGATATCGACACGCTGCCACGCACGATTGACGTGCGCAAACTGGTGCGTGGCTACGATGTGGCGGGCAATGAAAATGAACTTCCTATCGAGGTGTTTGCACCGGTGTTGCGGGTGTTACGCGCCGCCAGACAACCCGCCGGTATGCCGTTTTCTCAGCGCCTGAAACGCCCGTTTATTACCGTACACGCCGGTGAAGATTACAGCCACCTACTCAGTGGGTTGCGGGCGATGGATGAAGCGGTGGAATTCTGCCAGTTGCGGGAAGGCGATCGTATCGGTCACGGGCTGGCGTTGGGGGTGGATGTGCAGCACTGGGCGCAGCGCCAACGGCGCGCCTGGCTCACCGCCGGTCAGCATCTGGATAACCTGGTGTGGGCCTATCATCAGGCGGTGCAACTGTCCCGGCATACGGTAGAGCATATTCCGGTGATGCATGAATTGCGTGACAAAATCCATCATTGGTCGCAATGGATATTGGGCGATATTTATACCCCGAATCAACTGTATGATGCCTGGCGACTGCGCCGTAACTGGCCTGATTTTGACGCCATGCAAAGTGAAGTCGGCAGGTTTGCCGAGTGGGTGCCGGATGCACAATTATTGATGAGCCGCCAATCCGTTGATGAAGACAACGAGAAAGTCGTTAACCTCTGGCAGCGCCGTTATCTGGACAGCGGTTTGCCCGAACGTGAGGCGGACAGGATAAACCACACTATCTCGGTGAACTGTTTACCCCAAGAGAGCGAACATTTTGCGATCACCTTCAGTCACTCTGAAGACTGGGTTTCTGCGGGCGAACTGCGACTGTATGAAGCGATACAGGATTTTCTGATGGAGAAATACAGTCGGCTTGGCCTTGTGATTGAAGCCTGTCCGACCTCAAATATCTATATCGGGCGTTTTGAGTACTATCATGAACACCCGCTGTTTCGCTGGAATCCGCCGCAACCGGATTGGCTAAAGCCGGGAGAGAAGTTTAACCGCTATGGATTACGTTCCGGTCCGCTTGCCGTATGCATCAATACCGATGATAGCGCGCTGATGCCGACTACCATTGCTAACGAGCATCGCCTGATGCGGGAAACCGCCGTTCAGTTTTTTGGCATCGGCACCTGGATGGCTGATTTATGGATCAATACTCTGCGTGAGAAAGGCGTAGAGATCTTTAAACGTAATCATCTTGCTCAACTGTCCACATCGTCGGATTAAGTACTCCTCCTGGGGAGAGAGGCGGTTCGTATTACTCTCTCCCGCATTGTTACCCCACTCGTTGATCAATGTTGATTGTCGTCGCTAGCGACGTTTCTTCTTTTCCTCATCCCGATCTATCTCATCTCGATGGAACCGTCGCCACGCCCCGTCCACACAACTGCAGATAAACCATGTCGGTTTAACCAACAGACTCGTTCGGCTAACAACCCCGTTCAACTCACAGGAGCATGCAACCATGTCTTTGTCTTCACCTATTCAACGTCGGTTGGACAGTGCATTTGTCGATGCGCAGTCCCGGCTTGATGAGATGGCGCAAACCATTTCGGAGGGAGAGGTCAGCCCGGCGGATACCTATGCGTTCTATGAAGCCAGCATGGACTACTCAAACGCCAACTGGGCCGCCGGACAGATGCTGAGCGTCAAGCATGGTCTGGCGAAGGCCATTATCAATGACTTCAACTGAGTTACCCGGTGTGATTGAGCGTTGGCTCAATAGCACGGCAGGTCAACTGACGCTGCACATTGATGACGGCCCGGTGGTGTTGACGCGCTATCACGACGGTGTGGGATGTGCCGCCATGGTGACCTTGCCGGTCAAGGTGGATGACCGGTTGCTGCACAAGGCGCTGCGTTATTCGTCTGCCGCCGTGTTGCGTTTGGGGATGGACGCCGCTGCACTGTGCTGGTCTGGCGCAGACGCTGAATTATGGTTACTGATGCGACACGAACCGGATGACCCCGTCCGATTGTGCCGCACACTGGAAGCGCTGGTTAATCAGCGAGATGTCTGGCAAAGCCTGCTGGCACCGCTTGCCAGACCGGCATCGCCGCCGCCGCTGAATCTGAAAACACTGGCTTTTTTGCAAGGAGATCAGCATGCGTAACGCGCTGTATGCATTGTTATTCAACCTCTATCGTCTGTTTTGCTGGTCGCTGGTGCTGATGGGGATGTTGCCTGGAGCACATGCGGCGACGCCACCGGACTGGAACAAAGGTGCTTATGCCTATTCCGCCGAACAAACCCCACTATCGGCGGTGTTACAGGATTTCGCCAACAGCCATGGCGTTGATCTGAGAGTCGGCAACATTGAGGACGCCACCATTGATGCCAAAATCCGCGCCGATAACGCCACCGCGTTTCTGGACAGGCTGGCGTTGGAGCACCGTTTTCAATGGTTCGTCTACAACAATGTGTTGTACGTCAGCCCACAGGATGAGCAGACATCGGTACGCATTGAAGTCTCTCAGGATGCGGCACCCGACATGAAGCAGGCGTTGACCGGCATTGGCCTGCTGGATACGCGGTTTGGCTGGGGGGAACTGCCGGATGAAGGCGTGGTGCTGGTCACCGGACCGGCAGAGTACATCAGCCTGATCCGCAATTTCAGCCAGCAACGCGAAACCAAAGACGATCGCCGTAAGGTGATGATTTTTCCACTGCGTTATGCCTCGGTATCCGATCGTACCATTCAGTACCGTGATCAGCGTTTGGTGATCCCCGGCGTAGCGACCATGTTAAATGAGCTGATGGATGGCAACCGCAGCGCCCCGGCAGGGGCATCAGGTGCTGCCAGTGGCATGGGCAGTGAAGGCGGGATGGCGCAGGCCAACGGGGCCGGTGGGCAGGATGCCAGCCAGGCTATTGAACGTAATGCCCGCGCCATGTTGGCCCGACTGGCGAGCCGCGCCAGCAGCGGCGAGGCGGCGAGTTCCCGCAAAAAAGATCAACTCAACGGCAAAGTCTCGGCAGACGTGCGTAACAACGCGCTCTTGATTCGTGACGACGAAAAACGCCGGGAGGAATACCAGCAACTGATCGACAAGATCGATGTGCCGCAAAATCTGGTCAACATTGATGCGATCATTTTGGATGTCGATCGCACCGCACTCTCAAGGCTGGAGGCTAACTGGCAGGGGAAACTGGGCGCAGTGACCGGTGGCGCTAACCTGATGTCAGGTTCCAGTACGCTCTTTGTCAGCGATTTCAAACGGTTTTTCGCCGATATTCAGGCGCTGGAAGGGGAAGGCACCGCCTCGATTGTGGCGAATCCGTCGGTACTGACGCTGGAAAACCAGCCCGCGGTGATCGATTTCAGCCGTACCGCCTTTATTACTGCCACCGGCGAGCGGGTGGCGAATGTACAACCGGTGACGGCGGGCACCAGTCTGCAGGTCACGCCACGTGTCGTCGGTCGCGGCAGTACCAGCAGTATTCAACTGGTTATTGATATTGAGGACGGCCAGGTGGAAACCAATACCGAAGGCAACGCCTCCGGCGTGAAGCGCGGTACCGTCAGCACACAAGCGCTGATTGGCGAGAACCGGGCGCTGGTGCTGGGTGGGTTTCATGTCGAGGAAAGTGGTGATCGTGATAAGCGCGTACCGCTGTTGGGCGATATTCCCTGGATCGGCAAACTGTTCACCTCTCGCCAGCACGAAGTTTCTCGCCGTGAACGGTTGTTTATTCTGACTCCGCATCTGATTGGCGACCAGAACGATCCCACCCGGTTTGTGTCGGCGGATAACCGTCGCCAGTTGAATGACGCCATGGGGCGTGTAGCGCAGCGTAACAGCAAAACCGATCTGTTCGGCATGGTGGAGAATGCCATGCGCGATCTGGCCAGCGGCCAGACACCAGCCGGGTTCACTATCGACAGTAACGGGGCACGCTTGTCGGAGTTCTGCCGTACCTCGCCGTCACTGAGTTATCAGAGCAATCGCCATCAATGGTACAGCAACTTGACGCTCAGTTTGGCGGTGGGGGTGGTGAAAAACACCGGCACGCGTCCCCAGCGTTTTGATGAAGCCAACTGTGCCAGTAACCGCACGCTGGCAGTCGCCGCCTGGCCGAAAACCACGCTGGCCCCCGGCGAGTCTACCGAAGTGTATCTGGCGCTGCTTCCAGCCAAAAACACCCAGCCTGCGCGTGCGTCGCTGATTACACCCTGACGGTTCACACCATTCATAGCGTGAGGAAGAAAAATGATGCGTTATCAAACCCTGGTGCTGCTGTGCGCGGCGCTGATGCTGAGCGCTTGTGCTGCCCGCACGCCAACCAGCGCTTGCACGTCAGTGAGCTGCCGTCCGGATCCTGATGGCCGACAGATGGTTATCTGGTGGCAGACGGACATGCGACCCGGCGCGGCCGATTTTACCCTGGTGAGTGTGCCATGACCGACAGCATCAGGATATTTGACACGATGACGGCGTTTATGGCCGCGATCACCCGGCATCAGGCGGCGCGCTGGTCGCCGCAATCCGGTATCGAGCTGGTGTTTCAGCTCGCTGATCATGGCTATGAACTCATGTTGCAGATTCACCCCGGAAAACACTATCCCGGTTTGTATCGCCGTCTGCTCGAACGCCGTTACCAGCAAGCGGCGGAGTATGACGGATGCCACCTGTGCCTGAACGGCAGCGACGTACTGATCCTCTGGTGGCCGTTGCCACCGGCGTCTGACTCCTATGCACAACGGGTTGAACAGCTGTTTGCCTTGGCCGAGCTGACATTACCGCCGGTTGTGACAATGCGCACGCAAACCGAGCACAACGTGCCGCGAGTGGTGCGGTAACTGTCGCGTTTTTAGGCCAAACCGGTGAATAGGGGGAACCGTTTCACTGCCCGTGTCACTCAGTAACCAGTATCCATCATGATGCCCACATCGGGAGCGGCGTGGGCATCCGTTGCAGGTACTGTTGCGAACATCTGACATGAATGAGGAAACGAGATTATGCAAATTACGATCAAAGCACACATCGGTGGCGATTTGGGTGTCGCCGGGCTGGGACTGGGGTCACAAGGCTTGAAAGGCCTGAACACCGCGACGCCATCACTGGGTTCCAGTTTGGACAAGCTGAGCAGCACTATCGATAAGCTGACTTCAGCGATGACCGCGATGATGTTTGCCAGTGTCATGGCACAAGCGTTGGGGGCGAAACAAGGCGCTGGCGGCGGGCAAGGGGCTGGCAACGCAGCGTCGGCATCCGGTAGTGACCCGTTGTCCGACATGTTCCAGAAGGTGTTGAGTAATCTCCTGGGCAACAATACGGCTAACGGCCTGACGAAACAGGGTGATCAGATGCCTCAGTCTTTGCTAAACGGCAACCAGATGACGCCGGACAACATGGACGCATTCAGTAAAGGGATGGGCAATGCGTTGTCCTCTATTCTGGGTAATGGCCTGGGTCAGGCGATGGGCGGCCTCTCCGGGCTATCGCTGGGGGCAGGCGGCTTACAAGGGCTAAGTGGCGCAGGCGCATTCAACCAACTGGGCAATGCTATCGGTATGGGGGTGGGGCAGAATGCGGCGCTCAATGCCCTGAGCAATGTCAGCACCCATGTAGACGGCAATAACCGGCATTTTGTGGATAAGGAAGATCGTGGTCTGGCAAAAGAAGTCGGCCAGTTTATGGATCAATATCCGGAAATTTTTGGTAAACCGCAGTATCAGAAAGACAACTGGAGCTCAGCAAAAACGGACGACAAATCCTGGGCGAAAGCGCTGAGTAAACCGGATGATGACGGCATGACCGGTGCCAGCATGGATAAATTCCGTCAGGCACTGGGGATGATCAAAAGCGCGGTAGCGGGTGATACCGGTAATACCAACCTGAATCTGCGGGGGGCTGGCGGTGCGTCGCTGGGTATTGATGCTGGCGTCGTCGGTGACAAGATAGCCAACATGGCGTTAGGCAAGCTGGCGAACGCCTGATAACGCGCCATGAATATCAGACAATAACTGTCGGGAAGAGACGAGGATACTCGTCTCTTCTGCTGTAGAACAGAGGCTGACTGAGTGCGTTTTCATTCGGATTCCGTTTCCTATTTATAGATTTGGTTTCCCTTTATTCATCGACGTCCCAACAATATTGTGATTCTTGTTACTGTTATGGGTTCTTTTTAGAACTTATTGTCATAAAAAATAATGAAAATTATTTAAATCAATGGGTTGTTTCTGAAATATCGGTGTTTTGCGGTAACTTAATTGTAAGGTTTTGTATTGTTTTCGAAATAAATGCACATTATTATTTAGGTAATCTTTACCTTCTGTTTCTATTTACATGGATGTGCATCATGCCTGTCAGTCGCAGGAAAGCTGACCTGATCGTGAGCTTTTTCTTTATCGGTTATTCCGTTTCCGCGTTCTGTGCACCGCTGAATCCGGCGGAGCGAAATGAAATCCAGCAATATCAGTCGGACGTGATTGAACAGTCCCGCCAACAGCGAGAAGCTCTCCAGCAGCTAAACAACATCGTGCAGGCACCGCTAAAAGCGGATAACACGCCGCAAGGCCCCTGTTTTACCCTGCATGACATTCGCTTTAATCACAGTACGTTACTGAGTCCACGTGATCAGGCCACCCTGACCGCCGACTACCTCAATCGTTGCAACAACCTTGAGCACATCAACCAACTGGTGCATGACGTCAGCAACTGGTATATCCAGCGCGGCTATATCACCAGCCGGGCGTTTTTGAGTGAACAGGATTTGTCTGGTGGCGTGCTGCAACTGGAGATTCTGGAAGGGCGGCTGGAAAAAATCACCATCAACAAGCAAACGGAACGGATGACCCGTACCGCGTTCCCGGCTCATGACGGAGACATCCTGAACTTGCGCGATATCGAGCAAGGGATGGAGCAGATGAACCGCATGCCGTCCCAGCAGGTGACCATCGAAATTCTGCCGGGCAGCAAGCCGGGGTACTCGGTGGTTAACCTGACCCGGGAAGCCCGCCTGCCGTTCAGCGGTGGCCTGACTGTCGACAACAGCGGCCAGAAAAGCACCGGCCAGGAACAGCTAACCGGTAGCCTGATGCTGGATAATCTGTTCGGCGTGGCGGACCAGTGGTTTCTCACTGCCGGTCACAGCAGCCGTTTTGCCACCAGTCATGACGCTGAAATGCTGCAGGCCGGTTTTTCCCTGCCGTATGGCTACTGGAGCCTGGGCTACAGCTACGCCCAAAGCCGTTATCGCAACACCTTCATCAACCGTGATTTCCCCTGGCGCTCTACCGGCGACAGCGATACCCACCGGCTGTCGCTGTCTCGCGTGGTGTTCCGTAACGGCACGATGAAAACCGCGCTGACCGGCGCGCTCAGCCAGCGCACCGGTAACAACTATCTGAACGGGGCACTGTTGCCGTCCAGCAGTCGCACGCTGAGCAGTGTGTCATTAGGGGTCAATCACAGCCAGAAGCTGTGGGGCGGTCTGGCGACGGTTAACCCAACCTATAACCGCGGTGTCCGCTGGCTTGGCGCAGAAACCGATACCGGCAAAAGCGCCGATGCGCCACGAGCCGAGTTCAATAAATGGACGCTGTCCGCCAGCTACTATCACCCGGTTACCGACAGCATCACTTACCTTGGCAGTCTGTACGGACAATATTCGGCCCGTGCGCTGTACGGTAGTGAACAGCTAACGCTGGGCGGGGAGTCTTCCGTACGCGGGTTCCGTGAGCAGTACACCGCCGGTAACCGCGGTGCGTACTGGCGTAATGAGCTGAACTGGCAGACGTGGCAGTTGCCGGTAGTGGGTACGGTCACCTTCATGGCCGCCATCGACGGGGGGCACCTCTATAACCATAAACAGGATGACGCGACGGCGGCTTCACTGTGGGGTGGTGCCGTTGGGGTGACCGTGGCCAATCGCTGGCTCAGCCAGCAGGTGACGATGGGGTGGCCGATATCTTACCCGGCATGGCTACAACCCGACACCATGGTGGTGGGTTACCGGGTCGGCGTGTCGTTCTAATAAATCCAATATCATCATTTTATTAAAATATTTTAATGCGTTAAGCAGATTCTCCTGTGTCATCGCACATGGGGTTTTCATACAGCACAGAGTCAGGAGTTCAGGGATGAAAGCGGTGAAGTGGTCGCAGCGAGTTATGGTGTGGTGTCTGGTGTGGCTGACCGGGCTGCAGCCGCTGTTGCCCGCGTGGGCGGCAGGGGTGACGGTGGCCTCGGGCAACACCACACTGGAGGCGGCAGGTAACGGCGTACCGGTGGTGAACATCGCCACACCGAATGCGGCCGGGCTGTCGCACAACCGCTATAACGACTTCAACGTGGATAACCGCGGACTCATCCTCAACAACGGCACCGCCCAACTGACGCCGAGTCAACTGGGCGGCCTGCTGCAGAACAACCCCAACCTGAACGGTCGCGCCGCTTCGGCCATCATCAACGAAGTGGTGTCGCCCAACCGCAGCCATCTGGCGGGCTACCTGGAGGTGGCCGGTCAGGCGGCGAATGTGATGGTGGCGAACCCGTACGGCATCACCTGTAGCGGTTGTGGCTTTATTAACACCCCGCGCATCACGCTGACCACCGGCACCCCGCAGTTTGACGCGGCGGGCGGGCTGAGCGGTCTGGACGTGCGCGGTGGCGACATTCTGGTCGACGGGGCGGGGCTGGACGCCAGCCGCAGCGATTATTTTGCGCTGATAGCGCGTACGGCAACCCTGCAGGCAGGGCTGAATGCACACGACGCGCAGGTGGTGCTGGGGGCGAACCGGGTGGGGACCGACGGGCGGATAACGCCGCAGGCGGGAAGCGGGGCCACGCCGGTACTGGCACTGGACACCGGGGCGCTCGGGGGCATGTACGCCAACCGTATCAGTCTGGTATCAACGGAGCAGGGCGTCGGGGTGAACACCGCCGGGCTGAGCGCGCGTCAGGGGGACATCCAACTGTCGGCGAATGGCCGGTTGCAGGTCGGCAGCGCGATAGCGCAGGGAAACATCACGGCGCAGGGCGGCACGCTGGTGGTTGCGGGCGACCAGCAGGCACAGGGCGTGGTGGCGCTGCGGGGCGAGCAGGGCATCACGCTGGGGGCGAGCCGCACACAGGCCGGACAGGGGCTGACGCTGTCGAGTGACGGGCGCATCAGCGCCGACCGCGCCCGGCTGAGCGCGGGCGTGAGTGACAGCGGCACGGTACAGCCGGGGTATGGCCTGACGCTGTCGGGCACGGAGTTGGCGCTGGGGCAAAGCCAACTGGCGGGTGACCGGCTCAGCCTGACCAGTACGGGCGCGGTGAGCCAGTTGTCGGGTGGTGCCTGGCAGGCGGGTAGTGGCCTGACGCTGAAAGGCGACGCGCTATCACTGGATGGCGATGCAGGCGCGCAGACGCTGATGGTCAGTGGCGGCAGCCTGAGCGGCGCGGGGCGCTGGCAGTCGACGGGTGACCTGTCGCTGGGCGGACTGACCACGGCGCAATGGGACGGTACCCTGCTGGCCGGTGGCACGCTGTCGCTGGATTCGGCCAGCCTGAGCAACCGGGGCACCCTGGCGGGCGGGCAGGTCCAACTGACGACGCCGGTGCTGGACAACCGGGGGACGGTGAGCGGGCGTCAGGTCAGGTTGCAGGCGGGGCAACTCGGCAACAGCGGGACATTGTCGGCGGACGAGGGGCTGTCGATACAGGCACAGACCGGGCTGGATAACAGCGGCTCATTGCTGTCAGGCGGTGGCCTGACGATAGCCGCCGGGCAGACGGTCAACCGGGGCGTGCTGTCGGGTGGTGCGGTGACGCTGAGCGGTGATTCGCTGTGGAACGGCGGGGTACTGCAGGGGCGGCAGTCGCTCGGGGTGAATGCCCTGACCGGGTTCAGCCAGACGGCAGACGGCGCGCTGACCAGCGGTGGGACGGTCACGCTATCATCGGGTACGGTAGACACGGCCGGTGCGTTATCGGCGCAGGGGCTGCAACTGCACACCGGGTTGTGGCGCAATCAGGGCACAGTGAACCTGGGCGGCGACGGGCAACTGACGCTGGATGCACTGGATAACAGCGGCCTCCTGCTGTCGTCCGGTGCCTGGGACATCACGGGCGGGCGGCTGGGTAACCGTGGCAGTCTCGGGGGCACGCGGCTGTCGGTGACGGCGGACAGTCTGGATAACAGCGGCACGCTGTTAGGCGCACAGGCGCTGACGGTAGCGGCCGGGCAGCAACAAAACAGTGGTCTGCTCAACACCGACGGGCTGATGACGCTGTCGGGCACAACGCTGGATAACAGTGGCACGGTAAAAGCGCAGGGTGGCCTGTCAGCCGCCTTTGACGGCCGTATCGACAACCGGGCGAACGGCCAACTGCTGAGTGCGGGACGCGGGGAGATAACCACCGGTGTGCTCAGCAACCAGGGGGTGTGGCAGGCAGACAATCTGGCGCTGACGTCAGGCGCGCTGGACAACGGCGGGCGCATTCTGGGGGTCAATAACGGTACACTGCAACTGAGCGGCGCGTATACCGGGTTTACCGGGAGCGAGCTGACCAGCGGTGGAACGTTGCAACTGCAGGCTGACCGTCTGGACAGTGCCGGGTTAATCAGTGGTACGGAGACCACCGTCAAGGTCGGGACGCTGCAAAACGGTGGTGTACTGCAAGGGTATAACGGGCTGACGCTGAACGCGATCCAACTCGATAACAGCGGGACGACGCAGGCGCGGCAACTGGACATCACCACCGATGGTCAACTGACGAACCGGGGCACGTTGTTGGGGCTGACGGGCCTGACACTCCAGTCGGCTGGCCTGAACAATGTCAGCGGGGCGCGGCTGTACAGCGCGGGGAACCTGCAACTGCGTACCGGCACGTTAACGCAGGAAGGGGAACTGGCGGCGCTGGGAAACCTGAAGGCGGATATCGGCGGCCCTTTCACTCTGACTCATACCCTGGCGGCAGGCGACCAACTGACGCTGAACGTCACGGGTGACCTGCTGCAGGCGGGGATGTTGCAGGGCAACGGCGTGACGGTAAGCAGCACCGGCACGCTGACACAGCAAGGGCGCATCGTCGCGGGCACTGGCACCAGCACATTGTCGGCGGCAGCCATCAACCAGACGGCGAGCGGCAGTATTCAGGGCGGCGGGCCGCTGAGTCTGCTGGCGGGTGGCACCATCACCAACCGGGGCTTTGTCGGCACCGCGGCGGACCTGCTGCTACAGGCGGGCGGGCTGATAGACAACAGCAGCCTGCTGTACGGCGGTGGCAATCTGCAACTGCTGTCGGATGCCCTGGTCAACCGGTTCGGCAACATTCTGGCGGGGAACAGCCTGTGGATACAGCGTGACGCGGCGGGCAACGCCAGCAGCAGCGTACTGAACAGCTCAGGCACCATCGAAACACAGCGCGGGGATATCACGGTGCGCACCGGCACGCTGACCAACCAGCGCGAAGGGCTGACGGTGAGCGAAAGCAGCCGCTCAGTGGCGGATATGCCGTCATGGGCGGGTGGGAATGAGGTAATCATCCCAGAAAGTTGGTTCAATACGGGAGAGCTAGGGATTGGTGAGTATATTTACGAGCGTGGATGTCAAAAAAACGACTGTCCGGGAAAAACATTTTATATTTTTGTCCCTAAGAAAGAATCTACTCTTCAGAAAGTTGTTTTGTCTGATAAAACGATATCGGTAAACCCACAAGGCGATGTCGCTAGAATTAATGCTGCTTCTAATGTTTATTTAAATGCCAATGCCTTATTGAATGACGCTTCTTTGATTTATGCGCAGAATAATTTATTTCTGACAGGTGATGTCCTGAGTAATAAGTCATACCAATCTGGCACATTAAGGCAATATCTTAATTATCAATATGAGGGTGCTGATTTCTGGTTGACAGGAGGGATCCAGAGAACCATTTATACATTGGCAAAAGAAGATCAAAGCATCTACATAAAAGCGAGTCATAATACCAGAAGTGACGACGGTATTGGGTATGATTACGTAATATTTCATGACTCAAATAATCGTGATGGGGGATGGACTGAGACTCTTAGTATAACTAATAGCGCTTTAAAATTTATTTTGACTGGTGAACCAGTCATCGAGTTAATTAACGGCCAGTCCTACAACGCCACCATTCAGGCGGGCGGCGCAATAACCGCCAATTTCGCGCAGAACATCAGTAACACCGGTTTACAGCCGGGCAGCGGTGGCTTTATGCCAGCGATAGCCACGCCAACGCTGAGCACCGCCAATGGGGCGGGCAGCCAGAATACCCCAGCGTCACCGTCATTGGTGGCAGGGCGAGACCCCTTATCGCTGGCCGGAAATAGTGATCCGTCACTGAACGCTTTGCAGACGGCGCTGGCCCAGTTGGCCGGCCCGTCGCTAAACGACTACCCGTTACCCACCAGTCAGAACGGGCTGTTTGTTGCCGACACCAGCGGCAACGGTCGTTACCTGATACGCAGCAACCCCCGGCTGAGCCAGCTTGGTCAGGTCGACAACAGCCTGTTTGGCGACCTGCGCGGGCTGCTGGGGCAGACTCCGGGCACCCGCGTGCCGGTGGAGACCAGCCCGACGCTGACCGACCCGACGCAGTTCCTCGGTTCCTCCTACCTGTTGGGCAAGCTGAATCTGGACGCGGAGCACGACTACCGTTTTCTGGGCGATGCGGCGTTTGACACCCGTTACATCAGCAACGCGGTGCTGAGCCAGACCGGGCAGCGTTACCTCAATGGCGTGGGGTCGGACCTGGCGCAGATGCAGACGTTGATGGATAACGCGGCGGCGGAGAAAAACCGGCTGAACCTGCAACTGGGGGTGAGCCTCAGTCCGGAACAGGTGGCGGGGCTGAGCCACAGCATCGTGTGGTGGGAAAACATTACCGTCGACGGGCAAACCGTGCTGGCACCGAAGCTGTATCTGGCGCAGGCGGATAAAACCAACCTGTCAGGCAGCCGCATCGTGGCGAACAGCGTCAGCCTGAGCGCGGGCGGGGATATCGACAACCGTGGCAGCACGGTGACGGCGCTGAATGCGCTGACTGTCACCAGCGGGGGGCAGGTCACCAACAGCGAGGGCGGGCTGCTGAACGCGGGGGACGCGCTCAATCTGGTGGCGCTGGGTAACCTGACCAACAGCAGTGCCACCATTCAGGGCAATACGGTGACGCTGGCCAGCGTCAACGGGGATATCGTCAACACCACGACCACCAACCAGTGGCACACACAAGCGAGGGACGGCCGGGGCAGCGGGTCGCTGACACGTACCGATATCGGCCAGACCGGGCTGATCACCGCACAGGGCGGGCTGACGTTACAGGCAGGGCACGATATCGCCCTGAACGGGGCGCAACTGAGCGCGGGTGGGCCGCTGGCGCTGGCGGCAGGCAACGACATCCAGCTGAATGCGCTGGGCACGGTGACGGAGACGGTGCGTCAGGACGGGCGAGCCACGACACAGCGTCGGCAGCAGGGGCTGGTGCAGAGCACACTCGCCAGCGGGGGCGACCTGAGCCTGAATGCCGGGCGTGACCTGAATGGCACGGCGGCGCAGTTGAGCGCGACGGGCACCATGGAGCTGTCGGCGGGGCGGGACCTGACCCTGCTGTCCGCTGAGCAGGAGCAGTTCAGCTCGAACGCGTGGAAGCGCCATCTGGACTGGCAGCAGACGGTGACGCAGCAGGGCACGGTACTGAACGCGGGTGACGGGCTGAGCCTGCGGGCCGGGCGGGATCTGACGCTGCAAGGGGCGCAGGCGGAAACGCGTGGCGCACTGACGGCACAGGCCGGCCGCGACCTGAACCTGCTGTCGGCGACGGAAAGTCAGCACGACTTTTTTGAAGAAACCACGGTGAAGAAAGGTTTCCTGTCGAAAACGACGACGCATACGGTTCGGGAATCAGCACAGACCACGGAGAAAGGCACGCTGTTGTCAGCAGGCAGTGTGGCGCTGACGGCGGGACATGATATTACGCTTCAGGCATCAGCGGTTGCTGCCGACAAGTCTGCCTCGTTGAGCGCCGGTAACGATGTCAATCTGGTCGCCGGTATTGAAGAACAATGGCGTCATGAGGAGCAGACTAAAAAGAAATCCGGCCTGATGAGCGGCGGAGGTCTGGGGTTCACCATCGGCTCGCAATCCACCAAGGCCGGGTATGACGGGGCAGAAACCCGGCAAAGTGCTGCACGCAGCGTTGTCGGCGCATCCGATGGCAATGTGGCGATTCAGGCTGGGAGAAATGTCGCTGTGATTGGCAGTGATGTCATTGCTGGCAGTCATACGCCGTCACATGAGACTGGAAACATCAGTGTCATTGCCGAAAATATTGCCATCACCCCAGGAATCGATACCCGCGATATCACTACCCGGTTTGAAGCGAAGAGTAGCGGGATAGGCATTGCCCTGAAAGGTACTCCGTTCGACAACTATCAAAATTTGCGTGATATCGCCAGTGTTAACGGCGTCACCCAGAAAGCTCGCTTGTTTGCCGGTGAACTGGCCGCGATGGCATTTGATGTGCCGCAACTGGCTATCTCTGTCGGACGACAGGTAAGCCAGTCTGTACAGCATACCCAGGGGGTATATAACAGCGGCAGTGCGCTGACTGCGGCAGGCGATATCCAGTTACGTGCTGTAGGTAATGGTCAACAAGATGCGGCAGGTAAGGCACTGAGCGGCGATATTGTGGCTTCGGGCAGTGCGATACATGCCGGTGGCGATGTTCTGCTCGATGCCGCGCGTAACATCGTGTTGCAGAGCGCCAGCGATACCGAGCAAACCGAACAGCAGTCTTCCAATAGTGGGGCGTCGTTCAGTCTGGCCTCACCGGGTATCAGTGCGGCGATTCGTCAGGTTGGTGGCGGGCCTAATCATGGTGTCGGGATGGTGCCATTCGCCAGCGATCGCGCCAATGAAAGGCAGTCCGGGAATACGCTGGCTCAGACAGCCAGCACGATCAGCGGTCAGTCTGTGACACTGAATAGCCAGACAGGCGATATCCGTGTCACGGGCAGTGCGATAAGCGCGGTGCAGGATATTTTGCTACAGGCAAACCGGGGCGATGTGGTGATTACCCCTGGGCAAAATCACGTGTTTAATGAAACCAACGGTAGCCGACACGTGATTGGCGATCTGGGTGGCGATGGGTACAGCGGAACGGTGGGATGGCGATCAAACACCTATCATTCGCTGGATGACGTCAGCCAGCAGAGTGGCCTGAGGAGCCTCATCCAGAGCGGTGACGGTAATGTGCGTGTGTCTGCGGGGGAAAATGTCGCGATCGCGGGTGCCGATCTCCATGCCGGTCATTCACTACTGCTTTCCGGCCGTAATGTGATGCTTGATCCAGCAATGGACACTGAACATCGTACACGTGAACAGCAAAGCAGCCAGTACGGGGTGACAACGGCGCTGTCTGGTTATGTCGTGAGTGCGGCCCAGTCTCTTGAGAAATTGTCGCAGTCAGTGGAAGACAAACGTGACCCACGATTGAGCGCTATTTATGCTGCGCAAACTGCATTGGATTTGGCGACAAAAAGCACGACTACGCAGATAAATGGGACGGCGATAAAGGTCACGGTTAGCGCCGGTGGGGGTAGCAGCCGCAGTGCGCAGCAACAGGATAAAGTAAGCCGTGAAGGCAGCACCTTGTATGCCGGTGATGATGTACAGGTCACGGCAGCTCAGGATATTAGCGCGACAGGCGTGGATATTCGAGGGCGGAATGTTGATTTAACGGCGGGCAGGTCGCTGACGCTGACAGCGGCGCAAAGCCAGGACAGCATGACAGGAAGCAGCAGCGGCAGCCAGTTTGGGGCAGGCGTCGGCTTTGGGCTGGGTGGTACTCAAAACGGCTTTAGCATTGAGCTGTCTGCCAGCGGGCAGAAAGGCCGCGAAGCGGGCAACAGCCAGACTCATCAGCTGTCGCATGTCAGTGCAACCGGTACGGTGAACTTGAGCAGCGGCGGTGATACGACGCTGAATGGAGCCGTGGTCTCCGGTACGCGGGTTAACGCGGATGTAGGCGGCAATCTCTACATTAGCAGTGTACAGGACCGTGCCACGTATGACAGTACCAACACCAGTGCGGGTGTGAATGTCAGCATTTGTGTACCACCAATTTGTGCCGGACAGACTGTGTCAGGCAATGCCAATCTGAGCCAGCAAATTCTGAATAATCGCTATGCTTCAGTGACTGAACAGAGTGGCATAAAGGCTGGTGAGGACGGGTTCGCTGTCAGGGTGAATGGGCATACCCAACTGGATGGAGCCGTACTGGCGTCTACGGCAAGTCCGGAAAAGAACCGGCTGGAAACGGGCACGCTGGGCTGGCGTGACATTGCTAATGCTTCATCTTATCAGGGCCGTGGGATAAGCATGGGTGCCTCGACGGACAGCTCGCCAGTGGGGGGATTGCTGCAAACCCAGGGCCACGCGTCAGGCACAACTCGCTCTGCGGTAGCACCGGGTACAATACTCATCCACGATGCGTCGCAGTCGCAAGACCTCGGACAGCTCAGCCGTGATACATCGGGTACGCTGGGTTATGTGGCCGATGGATTTACGCGGCGTGAGGTGGAAGATCGGCTGGCTATCCAGAAAGAAATAACCTCGCTGGGTGTACAGGCGATGGATGCGTATGGGGCGTATAAACGGAGTGAGGCTGAAACGGCAGCACGGGAACGGCTGACCCGCGAAGGCGTCCCGGCTGGTGAACTGGAAGCACGAATAAAACTCAGCGAGGAAGTCAGACAGGCAGCGACAGATTACGCCCAGGGGAGCCTCTACTGGCAGGCCGGTACGGCGCTGACGGCAGCATTATCTGGAGGGCTGGGAGGAAACCTGCAAGGCGCGTTAAGTGGCGCAGCCGCACCGTATCTGGCGAGACTGGTTAAGGATGCGAGCGACGGTAATAAGTCGGTTCGTATAGCGTTGCACACGGTGTTGGGAGCGTTCCTTGCACGAGTTCAGGGAGGAAGTGCGACTGGCGGTGCACTTGGCGGGTTCACCGCAGCGGCGGCGAGCGGGTTGATTGCCAAGGCGCTGTACCCCGATGCGAAGCAGCTATCGCCGGAGCAAAAACAGCTGGTTGCCAATCTGGTGATGATAGCGGGCGCTGGCGTGGGTGGTCTGGCCGGTGGTAACCTGACTGATGCCGGAAGCGCTGCGAATACCGCGAAGAATGAGGTGGAGAATAACTCGCTGGGTTGTTTGCCGACCAGATGCATAAATAGCCCTGGTGATGACCTCATGCGCGGTGGCGGTATGGGGGGCGGCATGATGGGTGGTGCCGCTGGTGCTGGACTTGGGGCTATCATTGCTGAAATATTTGGAGGTAATGACAAGTCGGCAGTAACCGACACCGGCGGCGATCAGATCGCAAACCAGGGGCCGACGGATACGGGGGGAGATCAATTACCTGAGCAGGGGGCAAGCCATACAGGTAGCAACAATGGACAGACTGATACTGGACCAAGTAATACTGGTGGAAACCAGACTGTAGAACAATCGCCTAATAATACTGGTAGTACAGGTAGTCCCCTTGAATTGCCAAGCCACATGACAAGCGATGGGCATGACAATGGGGCAGAAAAGCCATCTAATATAAAAGTTGCTGATGATAAATTCCTGAAGAACAATGGAATTGACGCTCACCAGATCAAAAAAGATTTTCTCGGTTCTAAAGCAGAAATAAAGCTTTATGATATTTATGTTGATAAAGATAATGGACAGTTGTGGATTTTTAGAAAGGGCGGGAAAGGTGAAGGTATCCCGACTGGCGAATTTATTAATAAGTAGGGCAGTTATATGGATAAGACAACAGTAAAAGCAGAGTTTTCCATTTGTGGAGATGTCTTTGAACCCAATGAGATAACTGCATTACTACAGATAGAGCCTATGGAGGTTCATCGAAAAGGTATTATTAGTGGGACGAGGAAAAGGCCAAGCTCGGAGAATAGTTGGTCAATTTGTACAGAGAAGGAAGAGTCCTATGATGTGGATGAGCAAACAAGGAAATTGCTGTCTTTATTAAAGTGTAAAATTTCTTCTTTGCAAGAAATAAAAGAGAGATATGATGTTGCATTCATATTTTCTCTTTTAATAGAAGTAGAAAATGGGGAGAAGCCAGCTATATATTGGTCAGCAGAGACAAACCGTTTTTTGGGTTGTATCGGGGCCGAAAGTTCTATTGATTTATATATTTATAGCTAAATTTAATACAAATTAGCGAAATAAAAATCCCAGTTCTTAACAGGCCGGGATTTTTTATCTGCTTGTCAGCCCCTTAGCTCCACCGCAATCCCCGCCATCCTTGGGTCTGATTGGCGGGAGGGCCTGAAAATACTTCAGCACCCGGACAGGAAATGTTTTGTGGCCACCGCCAGTGGGCCGTGTCCCCAAAACCACCCGGTCAGGGCCATGCCCCGACACCCCAGCCATAAAACAAAAAACCCCGGCGCGGGCCGGGGTGAGGTGTGATTACTCGGCGAACTTAAGGCCGCCGGGGTAATGCTTGATCCAGTTGGCGGCGGCGTCCGGATCAAAGGGTTCGATGCTCAGCCCTTCGAGACAGTGCTAC